>JANOBL010000722.1:0-16735 GCA_031411635.1 Betaproteobacteria bacterium | reverse complement strand
GGCGATAGGCCTGGTCAAGTTTGACTTTCTGGGCCTGGCAACCTTGACGATCCTGGAGCTGGCCAAGGACTTTATCGTTGCCCGCCATCCGGGGCATGGGCAGTTCAGCTTCGAGACCATCGCGCTGGACGACCCCAAGGTCTACAAGCTGTTTTCCGATGGTCTGACCGAGAGCGTCTTCCAGTTTGAATCGCGTGGCATGCAGGCGATGCTGAAAGAGGCCAAGCCCAGCCGGCTGGAGGATTTGATCGCGCTGAACGCGATGTTCCGCCCCGGCCCGATGGAAAACATCCCCAGCTTTTGCGCCCGCAAAAACGGCCGCGAGACCATCGAGTACCCGCACCCGCTGCTGGGCACGGTGCTGAACGAGACCTACGGCATCTTCGTCTACCAGGAGCAGGTGATGCAGGCCGCCCAGGTGCTGGGTGGTTACAGCCTGGGCGGCGCCGATTTGCTGCGCCGCGCGATGGGCAAGAAAAAGGCCGAGGAGATGGCGCAGCAGCGCCAGATCTTCCGCGACGGCGCAGCGCTGAAAAACATCACCACCGAGACCGCCGACAGCGTCTTCGACCTGATGGAAAAGTTTGCCGGTTATGGCTTCAACAAAAGCCATGCCGCCGCCTACTCGCTGCTGGCCTACCACACGGCCTGGCTGAAGGTGCATTTCACGGCCGAGTTCTATGCCGCGAACATGACCATCGAGATGGACGACACCGACAAGCTGAAGGTGTTGCTCAACGATGCCAAGCTGTTTGGCATCAGCTTCGATGCGCCGGATGTCAACCAGGGCACGCACCGCTTCGAGCCGATCGCTGCCAAGCGCGTTCGCTATGGGCTGGGCGCCGTGAAGGGCAGCGGGCAGAGCGCGGTGGAGGCCATCGTCGAGGCTCGAACCGATGGCGGCCCGTTCCGCAGCTTCTTTGATTTCTGCGCCCGGGTGGACCGCAAGCGCGTCAACAAACGCGCGGTGGAGGCGCTGATCAAGGCCGGGGCCTTTGACCGGCTCAACGCCGACCGCGCCAGCCTGGTGGCCAGCGTTGGCCTGGGCTTCGACTTTGCCGACCACCAGGTGGACAACGCCTCGCAAGGCGGTTTGTTTGACGATGGCGACCATGGCTCGTCCACCCAGGAGCCGGCGCTGCTGCAGGCCGAGCCCTGGGGCGTGCGCGAGCGTCTGCTGCTGGAGAAATCGGCGGTCGGCTTTTACCTGTCCGGCCATCTGTTCGACGAAAACGAGGCCGAGGTGCGGCGCTTTGCCAAGCGCCGCATCGCCGATGTGGTGGACAGCCGCGAGCCGCAGTTGCTGGCCGGCATCGTCAGCGAGCTGCGCTTTGTCAGCGGCCAGCGTGGCCGGGTGGCGATCTTCAAGCTGGACGACAACAGCGAGAGCATCGAGGCGGTGGCCAATGACGAGCTGATCGAGGCCAACAAGGCATTGCTGGTGGAAGACGAATTGCTGATCGTGCAGGGCAAGGTGCAGAACGACAGGTTCTCGGGTGGGCTGCGGCTGAATGTGCTGCAGGTCTGGGACCTGGCCGGTGCGCGCGCTCGTTTTGGGCGTTATCTGACGCTGGCGCTGGGGGGCGCAACGCGCAGCGCCGTGCCATCGTTGGCCGAACTGGTCAAGACCTGGCCGGCGCGGCGTGAGCTGACCGAGCAAGGCGAAATCAACCACGGCCTGGGCCTGCGTTTGCAGATCCGGCGCCAAAACACCGAGGCCGAGCTGGAGCTGGGCGATGCCGGCCGATTCTGGCCCACCGACGAAGCGCTGGCCCGCTGCAAGGCGCTGGCCGAGGGTGGGCGCGCGGCCATCGTCTACGAGTAAGACCGTTGCCGCAGCGCTGATCCCGGCATCGGCCCGGCGCCGGCAGGGCTAGAGTGAGCCGATGTACGAAACCCCGCTCACTGGCCTGGTGCTCAGCGGCGGCGGTGCGCGTGCGGCCTACCAGGTGGGTGTGCTGGTGGCCATCGCCAGGCTGCGCCGCGAGACCGGGGCCGACCTGCGGCGCAACCCGTTTGCGGTGATCTGCGGCACCTCGGCCGGGGCCATCAACTCGGCTGCACTGGCCTGCCGTTGTGATGACTTTGATGCGGCGGTGGACCAGCTTGCGGCGGTGTGGCGCAACTTTCGCGCCGAGCAGGTGTACCGCGCCGATTCACTGGGTGTGATCCGCAGCGGCGCGCAGTGGTTGACGATGCTGTCGGTGGGCTGGGCCCTCAACCGGTTCCGCAAATCGCGGCCGCGCTCGCTGCTGGACAACAGCCCGCTGGGCGAGCTGCTGGCCCAGGCCGTGCCGCTGGACCGGCTGCCCCCGCTGCTGGCCTCGCGCCATTTGCAGGCGCTGGCGATCACCGCGTCGGGCTATGGCAGCGGTGAGCATGTCACGTTCTACCAGTCGGCCGTGGCGATCACGCCGTGGACCCGTTCTCAGCGTGTGGCGCTGGCCGGCGAGCTGACGCATGCGCATTTGCTGGCCTCGTCGGCGATCCCGTTTGTCTTTCCGGCCACCGAGCTGGCCCGTGCCGGCCAGACCGAGTGGTTTGGCGATGGCTCGATGCGCCAGATGGCGCCGATCTCACCCGCCATCCACCTGGGGGCGCAGCGGGTGCTGGTGATAGGCGCCGGTCGAATGCACGAGCCGGTGGGCCGCATCGCCGCCAATACTGGCTACCCCAGCATTGCGCAGATTGCCGGCCATGCACTGTCGGGCATTTTTCTGGATGCGTTGACGGTGGACATCGAGCGCATGGAGCGCATCAACCGCACCTTGGCCCTGCTGTCCGACGCGCAGCGCCTGGCCACCAGCCTGCGCCCGGTGCAGGCCCTGGTGATTGCCCCCAGCCAGCGGCTGGACGACATTGCTGCTGCCCACATCGACAGCCTGCCGCGCCCGGTGCGTGCGCTGCTGGGCGGTGTGGGCGTCAGCAGCAAACTGGCGCAACAAGGCCCACGCGGCGCCGCGCTGGCCAGTTACCTGTTGTTCGAGGCGCCGTACACGCAAGCGCTGATGGCGCTGGGCGAGGCCGACACGCTGGCCCGGCGCGATGAGGTGCTGGGGTTTTTTGGCTGGCGCGCGGCGGTGCCAAGTACGCACGCCACGGTGTAGTGCGGCAGCGGTGGCCGTCCTACAAAGCTTTACAGCCAGCACGACAACGCCGGGCCGCACCTGCACGTTCAATCAGGGCGGCCCGCCGTGTCTGGCCGCCAGGAGACTTTGCATGCAACGATCCAAATTGATGACGCTGGTCAAGTCCGGGCTGGTGGCCGGCCTGGTGGCTGGTTTGATGGCGGCCGTCGCACCGGCCCAGGCCGCCGACGTGGGAGTGTCGATCGGCATCAGCCAACCCGGGGTGTATGGCCGCATCGACATCGGCCGCTTTCCACAACCGCAGGTGATCGTGCAGCAGCCGGTGGTCATTGGCCGGCCCTATCGTCAGTTGGGCCAGGCGGCAGCGCCGGTGTACCTGTGGGTGCCACCGGGCCACAAGCGCGATTGGCGCCACCAATGCGGCCGCTACAACGCCTGTGGTGTGCCGGTGTATTTTGTGCAGGACCGCTGGTACCGCGAGCAGGGCCCGGGCCGGGATTGGGACCGGGGCCGGCGTGATGTGCGACGCGACGACCGGCGTGACGACCGGCGTGACGACCGGCGTGACGACCGGCACGACGACCGACGTGATGATCGCCATGACGACCACGGCCGTGGCCATGGGCATGGCCGGGGTTGATCCCGACGGCGATGGCCCGGCTCAGGCTGTGGCCACCTGCCGGGCCGATGCCAATTGCGCGATCAAGCCCTCACTGAGCTTGAGCGCCGCCGCCACCACCTGGTCCATGTTGTAGTAACGGTACTGCGCTAGCCGGCCCACAAAACTTACCGCCGGCTCGGCCTCGGCCAGCGTGGCATAGCGCTGGTACAGCGCCTCGTTGGCGGGACGCGGAATCGGGTAATAGGGCTCACCGTCGGCCTGTGGGTACTCGCGCACGATCGAGGTGCCGGCCACGCGCTGGCCGGTCAGGTGCTTGAACTCGGTGATCCGGGTGTATTCCTGGGTATTTGGAAAGTTCACGGTGCTGCAGGCTTGGTATCGGTCCACACCGGCAAGATGCAGATGCTCAAACCGCAGGCTGCGGTAGGGCAATCGGCCCAGGCGGTGGCCAAAGTATTCATCCACCGGTCCGGTGTAGATGGTGTGCGCTGCCAGCCCCAAGCCGCGCACGCTGGCAAAAGCCGTGTTCAAGCGCAACGTGATCGCCGGATGCTGCAGCATCCGGGCAAACAGCAAGCTGTAGCCGTTGGCCGGCATGCACTGCCAGCGATCGGTGAAGTAACGGTCGTCGTCGTTGCAGCGGGTGGGGATGCGCGCGGCCACGCCGGCCGCCAGATCGCTCAAATCCAGCCCCCACTGCTTGCGGGTGTAGCCGCGAAAGAACTTCTCGCACAAGTCGCGGCCCACCGAGGCCAGCACCACGTCCTCGCTGTTGCTCAGCCGCTCACGCGGCTCTCGCACAAGCGCAAAAAACGCCTCGGCGCCGGCCTCGTCAAGCTGCAGGCCGTAAAGCCGGTTCAAGGTGGTTCGGTTGATCGGCAACGGCAGCAACTGGCCGTCCACCCAAGCCAGCACCCGGTGCTGGTATGGGCGCCAATCGGTAAAGCGCGAGAGGTAGCCAAACACCCGCTCGCTGTTGGTGTGAAAGATATGCGGCCCATGCGGATGGATGCGCACACCGTGCTCATCCAACACATCGGCTGCGTTGCCACCGATATAACCGCGTTGGTCGATCAACAACACCCGCCGGCCGGCCTCGGCCAATTGGCGGGCGCACACCGCGCCGGCAAAACCGGCGCCAACGATCAGGTGGTCAAACTGGGGCATGGCGCCCGAGTTTGGGCTGCCCTCTGGTGTGGCCAAGCATGAAAAACGCCCCGCATAACGGGGCGTTTCTGCGGCTGGGGCCGGCTGGTTTCTGCCGACCTGCTTCTGCCGATTTACTTCTTGGCAGCAGCGGCGGACGCCGGGGCGTCGGCCTTCTTGGCGGCCTTGTCGGCTTTGGCCGCCTTTTTGGCGGCTGCAGCTTCTTCCTTCTCGGCTTTGGCCTTGGCCTTGGCTTCTGCCTTGGCCGCCTTGGCGTCGGCCTTGGCATCGGCCGGGGTGGCAGCAGCAGGCTTGGCATCGGTAGTCTTGGCGGCAGCCGGCGGTGCAGCCTTCTCGGCAGCGGCCGGTGCGGCGGCAGCGGCTGCCTTGGCGGGCTTGTCTTCAGCCTTGGCGGCTGGTTTTGCAGCCGGGGCGGCGGCGCCCTTGAAGCCCTGGCCGTTTACCGTCAGGCCTTCGGTCGAAAACTTTGCGGCATTGCCGTCGCCCACCCCCTTGACCCGCTCCACCATGTCTGCCCAGTCCTTGAAGCTGGCCTTTTTGCGCTCATCCAGGATCTTGGTGGAGATCGCCGGGCCGATGCCCTTGATGGTTTCAAGTTCGGCCTGGCTGGCCTTGTTGACATCGACGGCCGCAAACGCGGTGGCGGCAATCAGGGCAAACAGGGCGGCAAGCAAGCGTTTGATCATGCAGATCTCCAGTGGGGTGGGGCTGTCGTTGAGGCTATTTTTGGGGCATTGATTGGGTGCTGCCCCGGGTTGCCTTGCCCGGCATGTTGTTGCCGGGCCCAGGGTCAACGCGGCGTGGCGGGTGCTGGTTGACCTGGGCTCAGGCTGTGGTCTTGCCCCGTCTCAGCAGCCAGCGCTTGACTGCAAAGCCCGGCGCCAGCAGCCACGGGCAGGCGGCGTAGACAAACACCCTCAGCCGCAGCGCGGCCGGCACCGCGCTGTCGCCCAGCAGGCGGCGCACACGTGCGCGCAACCGCCCCGGCGCCAACTGCGCCGCCACATGCTGCTCGCGCGCCAGCTTGGCTTGCAGCACCGGTGCCACCTGGTCCAGCACGCCGGCAACGGCAGCGTCCCGCAGCAGGCAAGGCATTTCGATCAGGGCATGCCTGGCGTTGCTGGCCAGGCGCTCGCTCACTTGGGATGCACGCAGCGCCCGGCGCCGACCCGACAGGCCACCGCGCCGGTACTGCACCAGGGCCTCGGACAAGGTGATGGCGCCACCCGAGACGATGGCGCGGAACACCAGGATCAAGTCCTCGGCCACGGTGCCGGCTGGCAACGGGCCAAAGCGATCAAACAGCCGCCGCGTCCAGGCCTGGCCGGCACCCACCACGAACGGTGGACTGGCGATCCAGTCGGCGGCGCTGCGGTAGGGGGCCAGGTCACTGGGCAACAGCCGGCCCTGGGGATTGCCTTGATCGTCGATGTCGATCAGCGCGCTGGCGATCAGGTCGGGCTGGCGGCCGTGCGCCAGCCAGGCGTCGACGGTGTGGGCACAGCGCTGCGGCAGCGACACATCGTCACCGGCAGTGACAAACAGCAGCTCACCGCGCGACAGCCCAACCAGCTTGGACAAATGTGCACCGATGCCCAGGTTCACCGGGTTGCGGTTCAGCACCAGCTTGTGCGGGCCGGTGTAGCCGGCCACCGCTTGCTCGATCGCGGCCCAGGTGCCACCGTCCGAGCCCTCTTCCGAGCCCTTTTCCGAGCCATCTTCCGAGGCATCGTCGGAGATCACGATCTCCAGCGGTGAGTAGGTTTGCGCCAAGGCGCCGGTTATGGCCGCGCCCACCGTCAACGGCTGCCGGTAGGCGATCAGCAGCATCGAGGCCCAGGGCTTGTCCGGCGCCAGCGCCGCCGCGTCGGCAGGCCCGTTCATCGTTCCGGGCGCTGGGCGATGAAGGTCACCAGCGCTGGATTGCTGGCATCGCGCAGCAAGCGCAACCCAAAACCGGCGGCGGTACAACGATCCGGAAAATCAGCGCCAAACTCATGGAACACCAGGAAATCGCCCTTGTTCTGGCCGGCCGCGCCATGGTGGCTGGGGGGCAGCAAATGCATCAGTTCACCGCCCTGCAGCAGCGCACGCTGGCGGGTGGGCCGATCCCAGATCACCGGGACTGAAAACACATGTGTGCCACCGGGCTTGAGCACACGCCAGGTTTCACGCAGCGCCTGGTCGATGTCGGGCACATGCTCCAGGGTGTCGGAGGTGATCACCAGATCGAAGCTGGCGTCGGCATAACTCAGGCGGGTCAAATCTTCTGACGGTACTTTGGGATCACGGCTGCCGTACTCCGAGTGGCGCAAGCCGGGGCAGCGCGCCAGGTGGCGGTGCAGGCTGCCGGCCAGGTTGATCTCGGCGATGGCCAGTGCCTTTGCCCGTCGCTCACGCACCAGGGCGCGCAGCGACGTGGCCCGGGTGCCGTGTTTGGTGGCCACCACCTGCACGATGGCCGCCGCCAACTGCCCGCTGCGCAGGCTGGCACTGCAGCGTGCGCAGCGCCAGCCTTCACGCTGGTTCATCCAGTCAGTCCATTGCGGCGACAAAGCCCATTCATCGATCAGCGATGGCCACAACACCTCGCGTTGCAGCGGCCGGCCGGCAAAACCGCAGGCGCCGCAGGGCGGGCCGCCGGCTTTGCGGGCGTCCAGAATTTCGCGCGCACGCCGGCCGGCGCGCATCAGGCGGAACATCAGGCTGGACATGGCGGGCGTCTCGCGTGGTCAATCCACTCAGGGCTGCGAAAAGCGGTCGCCCAGCAGCTTGCTCTTCAGGCCGCGCCGCAGGGCCTTGGCATTGGCGGCCATCGCGTAGCGTGCATCCAGCGCCTGCAGCAGCGTGCCGTCCAGCGTGGCGTCGCCACCCTGGCGCAGGCCGATGAAGTACAGGTCGCGGCTGATGTAGTTGGTCCAGCTACGCCATTGCGACAGCCAGCCGGACAGGTTGGCGGCCCGCTCCAGATCGCTGGCCACCAGGTTGCGGTAGTAATCCCAGCGTGCCTGCACCGTGAACGGCGATGCATCGGGGTTGGTGCGGGTGGTGCCATGCTCCTTGCGCCCGGTGGTGGCGCAGCTTATTGCCACCAGGCCACCCGGCCTGCACATGCGCAACATGTTGGCCAGCGTCTCGCGCCAGAACGGGTTGTGCTCAAAACATTCGGCCGAGATCACGGTGTCGAAATGCCCACTGGGCAAGGCCAGCAAATGGCCCGGGCAGGCCAGGTCCACGCCGGGGCCGAGTTGCAGGTCCACGCCGGTGTAGTCGCAGCCGTCAAACAGCTCACGCACCGAGCCGTTGATGTCCAGCGAGCCCACCTCCAGCACCCGCGCCTGGCGAAACGACGCCGGGTAGTGTTGCCGCACGCTGAGGAAAAATTCGGCTTGTTGGGGATGGGCCATGGCGCGATGTTGAGGGGAGGGTCGAAAGACGAAAGACAAAAAGGGGGAAAGGGGCACTGATCGTAGCGTTGCGGCTTGCTGTGCCTGCCGTGTCAGCGCAGCCTGGCCCGGGCCTGGGCCAGCACCGTCGCCAAGGCCGGCCAGCCACCGCTGGCCTGCTTGTTCTGCAGCACCTGCACCTGCTGGCCCCAGGGCGCCCACACGGTGGCATCGGTGGGGCCCAGCACGCTGATCAGCGGTGCGCCCACTGCGGCTGCGATGTGGCCAGGCCCGGTGTCGTTGGCCACCACCAGCCGGGCGCCTTGCAGTAGCGCGGCATAGCTGCCCAGCGGCACATCCGGCAGCGTGGTGGCTTGCGGAAAGTCACGCCGCGCTACCGCCTCTTCGCCCGGGCCCGGGCACAGCAGCACCGGCAGGCCCTCGGCCGCCAGCGCGGCCGCCAGTGCCGGAAAGCCCGGCCAACTCTTGCTTTGGCCCTTCATCAGGCCGGTGGCAAACGGGCATAACACGGCGTAGTCGATTTGCTGGCCCAGGCTGGTGGGTAGCGCGGTGGCCTGGGCCCGTGCGGCCGGCGCCACGATCAGGCCAATGTCGGCCGGTGGTGGCAGCGACAAGCCCAGGAACTGGCACGCCAGTTGCCAATAGCCCAGCAGCGCATGGCCGGTGCCGGGTGGGGTGACAGCCCGGGCCAGCAACCAGCGCCGGTGGTCGGTGGCATAGCCGATGGCGCGGCCTCCGGCCAACCGGCACTCCAGCGCGGCCGAGAACGAGGTGGCCAGCAACAGTGCATCAATCCCGCCTGGGGCCTGCGCTTCAACCGCTGTTTGGGCTTGCTGCAGCTTGCGCCACAGCGCCACGCGCGGCCGCAGCCCCTTGGGCAGGCTGTGCACGGCCCAGCCGTGCCCCGCCAGCAGCGATGCGGCCCACGCCTTGCCCAGCAGTTGCAGCGGCACGCCGTGGCTGGCCAGCAACTGCAGCGCCGGCAGGCCCACCACCACATCGCCGATCCAGTTGTGCAGGCGCACGGTCAGGGGCTGGGCTGCCATCGTCAGCGTGGGCCGGGAGGCGGCAATTGATGCGCGGCGGCCGCATCGCCCAGCCACAGTTTGAGGTAGCGGTAGTACGAGGCCTGGGCGTCCAGCAGCGCCAGCACCAGGCCCAGCCGGCCGTCCAGAAACCCACGCCGCAGCCCATAGGCGCGCACAAACGCCCACAGGCCGTGGCCCAGCGCGGGGCCCAGGCCACCTTGGCGGCCGCGCTGGCGCAGGTCGGCCGCGCGGCCGCTGGAGTAGCGGTTCATCTTGTCCAGTGCATCGTCCAGGCTGGTCATGCTGTTGTGCAGCAGCCGGCCGGGCAGCCGGCCGGGTGGGCCGTCGAACAGCAGCCGCTCATGCACCCGGTCTTCTGAAAACCGCGCGCTGCCACGCTGGAACAGCCGTGGCAGCCGGTCGGGCGACCAACTGCCATGGTGCATCCATTGGCCACAAAACGCCGACAGGCGGTTGAGCTGATAACAACTTGGTGAAGCGGCCAATCTGTCGCCTTCAATCACCTGGCGCAACGCTGCCGCCAGCGTCTGGTCCAGCCATTCATCGGCGTCCAGGCTCAGCACCCAGCGGCCATTGGCCGCGTCCAATGCGCGTTGTTTTTGCGCGCCGAAGCCCGGCCAATCGGCGGTGGCGATGACGCGGGCGCCCAGGCTGCGGGCCAGTTCAGGCGTGCCGTCGGTGCTGCCCGAATCCACCACGATCAGCTCGTCGGCAAAAGCCACCGAGGCCAGGCAGGTGGCCAGGCGGCTGGCCTCGTTCCTGGTGATCACGATCACCGTCAAGCGGGGTGTTGGGCTGGCGGGCGTCATCGCTCAGGTACGCCGCAGCACCACGTCCAGCAGGCGCCGCGCCGAATGCTCGGCCAGCACCGTGGCCGCCGCCGCCTTGGCCTGGTTGGCGAGTTGGGCATGCCGGGCCAGCACCGATTCGATGGCCTGGATCAGGCCGGCGGCCGACAGGTCGGCGGTGGCCACGCCAGCGCCGAAGCGCTGCACCAGATCGGCCATCCAGGTGCCGGCGGTGACCACCACCGGCGCGCCGGCCGCCAGCGCATCCAGCGTGACACCGCTGACCCGGCTTTGAAAATCCTGCGCCCGGTAGGGCTGCAGCACCACCGCGCCGTCAAACAGTGCGCGGTAGGCCGCCGGGTCCAGCGTTGTTGCCTGCAACACCAGCCCCGCATAGCCCAGGCTGCGCAAGCGGGTGATGTGTTCAAGCAAGACCGGGTCGTTGCGGTGCCGGTCTTCGCTGCTGATCTGCACGGTGATCGGCCACAGCAGGCCGCGCTGCTGCAGCGCGGCCACCAGGTCCACCACCTCGGCAAAGCCCTTGTCCAGCCTGGCGCCACCGGCCACCAGCAGGTGGCGGAAGCCGGGTGGCGAGTTTGAGGTGACGCTGGGCGCCAACGGGTAAGGCACCAGCGTGGCCGGGAAGCCGCAGCCGGCAAAAAAATCCACCACCGCTGGGGTGGGCGCCAGGATTTCGATGTGGGGCTGGCGCCGTGCAATCGCCGACAGCCGCTGCGCCTTGCCCGGCTTGCCGCCCAGCCAGTGCACAAACAGGTAAAGCTGGTGCGGCGCGATGCGGCCGGTGGCCGCCAAGGTTGCCGCCCAATCGGCGATCACCAGATCGCTGGTGCCGGCGGTGGCCACCAGGATCGGCCCGGGCCGGCGCAGCAGACGGCGCATCAACCACAGCGCCTGGAGGCGGCGCCAGCGGCGGTGGAACAGCGCTTGCAGCCGGCCGGGTGGCTGCCAAACCGCTGCGGCGCCGCGGCCGGCCCACACCGTGATATCCCGCTCAGGCGCGGCATCCACCAGCGCGCGCACCAGGCTCAGGCAATGGCCGGCCACACCGCTGAGGGTGGGCTCGATGATCTGCAGCGGCAAGGGCAGGGCGGGTGGCATGGGCGGCGCGGATTGTCCCATCGCGCCGCAGGGGCGAAGCGCACTCAAGGCGCTGAACGTTGCGCACGCAAGCGGTCCACCCAGCCCAGCAGCGCATCCAGGTGTGCAGCCACCGACGGGTTGTAGCGCAAGGCGGCGGTTGGATCGCGCACCACCAGTTGCCCAGCCCGCCAGCGCGCCAGTGCCGTGGCAATCGCGGCGTCCAGTTCCCCCGGCTGGTCGATGCGGAAGGGCAGCGCGGCGTCACCTTGCAGCACCTCCATGCAGCCCATGCCGGTGGCGCCGATCAGCGGTGTGCCGCACAGCACCGACTCGATGCCGACCAGGCCAAACGGCTCGAAGCGCGAGGCCATCACGGTGCAATCCACCGCCCGGTACACGTCCTCGATGTCGTCGCGGTAGCCCAGGTAGCGCAGGTTTGGCGCTTGCATCGCCACCGGCCGGCCGGCCACCACCAGCAGCACTGGCAAGTCACTGTGGCCCAGGGCCTGCACCAGCAAATCCAGCCCCTTGCGCGCATGGCCGGTGGAGGCCAGCAAAAACACCGCCCGGTCCTGCGGCAGGCCCAGCCTGTCCCGCAGCGCGCGCCGCTGCACCTCGGGCACGGGGTAGAAGCGTTGCGTGTCCACCGGCGGGTACAGCACCTGCACCTTGTCGGCGGCCAAGCCGTAGAACTGCTGCACCTGGTCGGCCATCAGTTGGGAATGTGCGATCACCACACTGGCGCCCTGCAGGTGGCGGCGCTCCAGCGTGATCGTCATCCGGTCTTTCCAGCCGGCGGTTTTGTTGATCGCGGCCAGGTAACCCGGATGCGTGCCGCCGCAGATCGCGATGTCGGCGGCGGCGGTCTGGCTCAGTGCGATCAGTGGATACCAATCGTGCTGCGTCTTGAGCCGGCGCAGCCGGTGGTCAAACCAACGGTCGCGCAGCGCGCCGCCCAGGCCCCAGGTGCGGATCAGCACCGGATCAACCCAGCGGTATTCGGGCAGGCTGGTATCAAACTTATGGGCCACCACGGTGGGCCGGATGCCACGCTGGCGCAGGCCGTCCACCAGGGTGAGCAAATAGCGCTCGATGCCGCCGGAGTGGCGCAGGCCGTGGTTGGAGAGGACGAGGTCGGCAGCGGTCATGCAAGGGCCGACAGTTTATCCTCGTGGTCTTTCACCAATCTTGGCAGAACCCACCGCATGATTCCCAGCGCCGAACAGGTCGTCACCTTGCACAGCCAGTGCCTTGCGCGGCCCGATTGGCCGCAGTCCGATGCGGCGGTGGTGGCGTTTGCCAACCAGGGCGACAGCGCCGTCTGGCACTGGATCACCGCCAACCACCGCTTCAACAGCCTGCTGTGGGCCGAAGAAGACCTGGCGCGCCGCACCACCGTGGGCGCGGCCGAGATCGCCGCCAACAAGCGTGCGATCGACGGCTACAACCAGGCCCGCAACGATGCCACCGAGCGGGTGGACGAGTTGCTGCTGATCGCGCTGGGCCTGGTGGATGTGGCCTCCGCGCGCAGCGATGCACCGGTGTCTACCGTGCTGCCCGGTGCCAGGCTGAACAGCGAGACCGCCGGCAGCATCATCGACCGCATGGCCATCATGGCGCTGAAGGTGCATGCGATGCGGCTGCAGACCGAGCGCGTTGATGTGGACGCCGCGCACATCGCCGCCAGCCAAGGCAAGCTGGCGCGGCTGCAGCAGCAGCGCGCCGACCTGGGGGCTTGCCTGGATGCATTGATTGCCGATGCGCAGGCCGGGCGGGCCTACTTCAAGGTGTACCGGCAGTTCAAGATGTACAACGATGCGCGTTTCAACCCCGCCTTGGTGGCGGAAGCCCAAACGAAAGCCTGAGCGTTTTGACGCAGCGGGTCCTGATCGTCAAGACCTCGTCGATGGGCGACGTGGTGCATGCGCTGCCGGCCGTCAGCGACATGCTGCGTGCGCTGCCCGGCTTGCAGGTCGACTGGCTGGTGGAATCGTCGTTTGCCGCGATCCCGGACCTGCACCACGGGGTGGCGGAAATTCTGCCCATGGCCTGGCGCAAATGGCGCAAATCCCTGGCCGACCCGAGAACCCGCGCCGCCATCAGCCTGCTGCGCCAGGCGCTGCGGCACGAGCGCTACGACCTGGTGCTGGACCTGCAAGGCCTGCTCAAAAGTGCGCTGTGGGGCCTGCAGGCGCGTGGCCCGCTGGTGGGTTATGGCTTCGGCAGCATCCGCGAGCCGGTGGCCGCGCTGTTTTACCGGCGCCGTGCCGATGTGTCGCGTGCGCTGCACGCGGTGGAGCGCAACCGCCGCCTGGCCGCTGCGCATCTGGGTTATGCGATGCCCAGCAGCGCACCCGATTTCGGCATCACCGCACCGGTGGGCGGTGGCTTGGCAGCGGCGGCCACCGCTGCGCTGATCCCGTGTGCCAGCCGGCCCGAGAAACTCTGGCCCGAAGAGCGCTGGATCGCGGTGGGCCAGCGCCTGCAGGCAGCCGGGTTGACGCCGGTGCTGGTCTGGGGCACCGCCGAAGAGCAGCAACGTGCCCAGCGCATCGCTGCCGGTTGTGGTGGTGTGGTGCCGCCATTTTTGAGCGTGGCCGACACCGCTGCAGTGCTGGGCCAGGCACGCCAGATCGTCGGGCTGGACACCGGGTTTTCGCACCTGGGCGCGGCGTTTGGCGCGCCCACCATTGGCATCTATTGCGACCACGATCCCGGCTTGGCTGGCATCACCGGGCCCGGGCCGGTGGCCAGCCTGGGCGGCAAGGGTTTGGTGCCGGCGCTGGACGAGGTGTTGGCGGTGCTGGCGCGGCAGTTGGCGGGTCAAGGCGCCGGCTGAAGCCGCGCCGCGTTGACCGCCCGGTTGTGGGCTGCTGCGCATCGGCCTGGCCGGCCACCGGCGACAACCCTATACTTGGCCATGTAATTGGAGGGTTCAGCATGGCCCAGATCACCCTGTACATCGACGCTGCCACCCAGGCGAGGCTGCGTGAGGCGGCGGCCCAGCGCAAGGTCTCGCAAAGCCAGTTTGTGGCCGACTTGATCAGGCGCGCCACTGACAATACCTGGTCCGCCGCGATGCTTGCATTGGCCGGGTCGGTGCCAGATTTTCCGCTGGCCGAGGAGTTGCGTGCGGGCTTGCCGCCAGACCCTGAGCGCGACATCTGATGGTCTACGCGCTCGACACCAACATCATCTCGTATTACATGCGGCGTGAGGGCGATGTGGTGCCCAGGCTGCAGGCCTTGCCACCGGCCCAACTGGCCTTGCCGTCTGTTGTGGTGCTTGAAGTCCGGTTCGGGCTGCTGCGCAAAGGCCTGCGGGTCGCGCTTGCAGCGTTTGACGAGTTGTCGGCCAACTGCGGCCAACTTGACTTCGACGCCGAAGCCGCCGACCACGCCGCCCGCATCCGGCTGCAGCTCGAGTCCGCCGGCACCCCCATCGGCCTGGCCGATCTGCTGATCGCCGCCACCGCACGCCGGCACGGCTGCACGCTGGTGACGCACAACACGCGTGAGTTTTCCCGGGTGCCGGGGCTGTTGCTGGAAGACTGGTACTGACCTGCCGGCCCCTCACTGCCCCTCACGGCCGCACCAGCGCCCGTGCCACCTCGCTCACCAAAGCCGGCCCTTTGTAGATCAAGCCGGTGTAGATCTGCACCAGATCGGCCCCGGCCGCCAGCTTGAAGCGGGCGCCGCCACCGCTCATCACCCCGCCCACACCGATGATCGGAAAGCCCCCGCCCAGCTCGGCGCGCAGCATCGCGATCACCCGGTTGCTGGCCGCCTGCACCGGCCGGCCGCTCAAGCCACCGGCTTCATCGGCATGGGCCAGGCCGGCCACCGCATCGCGCGCAATCGTCGTGTTGGTGGCGATCACCCCGTCGATGCCGTTGCGCTTGAGCGTGGCGGCAATCAGCCTGATCTGCGCGTCGTCCAGGTCGGGTGCGATCTTGACGAACATCGGCACATGCTGGCCGGGTTGGTGGCCGGTTTGGTGGCCGGGTTGGTGGAGGTACTGCTCGGCCAGCCTGGCCTTGCGCTGCTGCAGCGCATCCAGCAGCGCATCCAGCGCCGCGTCGCTTTGCAGCGCACGCAGGTTCTGGGTGTTGGGGCTGGAGATGTTCACCGTCACATAGTCGGCAAACGGGTACACACCTTCCAGGCCCAGCAGGTAATCGCTGGCCGCATCCTCGATCGGCGTGTTGGCGTTTTTGCCGATGTTCAGGCCCAGGATGCCGCCTGCGGCGCGAAAGCTGCTGGCGCGTTTGACGTTGTTGACAAAGGCCGCCAGCCCCTGGTTGTTGAAGCCCAGCCGGTTGATCAGCGCGTCTTTCGCGGGCAGGCGAAACAGCCGCGGCTTGGGGTTGCCCGGCTGGCCCAGCGGCGTGACCGTGCCCACCTCGATAAAACCAAAGCCCATCGCGCCCAGGCCGTCGATGCAGCGGCCGTTTTTGTCCAGGCCCGCCGCCAGGCCCACCCGGTTGGGAAACTTCAAGCCCGCCACCGTCACCGGATCGTTGATGCGGGTTTGTTGCCACAGGCATTGCGCGGGTGTGCCTTGCAGGCTGGCGATGGCGTCCAACGTCAGGTCATGCGCGCGCTCGGGGTCCAGGCCAAACAGGAACGGGCGGGTCAGGGCATAGGGGATCAAGGCCATGGAAGCGGATTGTCGGCGACGCTGCGGCCAGTTCTGGCGCAGCGCCCACCGGGTTGGCCCTAGGGCTCAATGCACATGCGTTGGGTCCAACACCGCACTCAGGCTCTTCAGCGGCTGGGCCTGGTAGGCCAGCGCTACCTCGCGCTTCATCGCCTCCAGCGCGTCTTTGGAAAAATACCGGCCCTTCAGCACCACACCGGTGATCTGGCCCAGGTTGGCCACATCGCTGATCGGGTTGGCCGCCAGCAGCACCAGGTCGGCGTTTTTGCCTTCGTCCACCGTGCCCATCGTGGCCAGGCGCTGCAAAAACTCGGCGCCGTTCAGCGTGGTGGTCTGCAGCACCTGCAGCGGCGACAGGCCGGCTGCGGCCAACTCGGCAAACTCCTGGTGCAGGCTGACGCCGGGGATGATCCAGATACCACCCAGGTCAGACCCGGCCAGCAGCTTGACGCCTTGCTGTTGCATCAGCTTCAGCAGTTTTTGCTGCGCGCCGTAGTACTGGCGAAAGCTGCTGGCTGCCGCCGCCGGCACGTTGGTGGCGTATTGCTGGGCCAGGTTTTCCCACAGCGCACGGGTGGTCTTGTCGATGTAGGCCAGGTTGGGGTCGTTGCGGTAGGCCGCATCGCTGCTGGTGGCGATGGTCTTGATGCGCAGCAGTGTGGGCACCTGCCAGGTTTGCTGTTGGGCCAGCACCTGCGTGGCTGCCCGGCACTTGGCATCGTCGTAACTGTCCAGGATGCGCTGGTACAGCGGTGCCTCCACGGCGCGGTACAGCGTGGGGCTGATCACGAACGTGGGCGGGAAGGGCGGTTTGGCGCCGGCCCCACTGAGCATCGCGCGGCGGATCGCGGCG
>JANOBL010000721.1:0-10380 GCA_031411635.1 Betaproteobacteria bacterium | reverse complement strand
GCCACTGGCCTGTTCAAAGTAGGCCGCGCGCAACTCGTCGAAGCTGACATTGCGCGCGCCGGGGTCGTTCACATCCGGGCTGATGCTGGCGGTGCGTGGGGTGGGGCCCAGCGCGCCGGCCACAAAGCGAGGGTGCCCGGGTGTGCTGTGGGCATCGGCGGCCTCGCGGGCAATGCGGGCGGCCGCCAGGTTCAACTCGTGCGCGATGTGGCCCAGGCCGTAGTCTTCTTGCGCGATCGAGGTGGCGCCAAAGGTATTGGTCTCGATCAGGTCGGCACCGGCGGCCAAGTACTGGCTGTGGATCTCGCGCACCACATCGGGCCGGGTGAGCTGCAGCAGGTCGTTGTTGCCGCGCAGGTCTTTGGGGTGATCTTTGAAACGCGCGCCGCGAAAATCCGCTTCGCTGAGTTTGTAGCGCTGGATCATCGTGCCCATCGCGCCGTCGATGATCGCGATGCGCTGCTGCAGCAGCGCCGGCAATTGGGCGCCCCGGGTGTAGGCGCGGTGCATTGAGGCGGCGGTGGATTTCATGCCACGATTGTAAAAGCCGGCGCCCGGCGGCGCCTTCAGCGGCTCAGTGCAGCAGTACCGGGTCAGTGCAGCAGCACGGGGTGCTGGGCCAGCAAAGCGTAGCCGGCGATGTAATCGTCCAGCGCTTCTTCGTTGGGCCCCTGCGCCACCAGTGCCTGCACACCTTGCTGGAACGAGGCCGCCACCGCGCCCTGGATGAAGATCTCCTTGCGCGCAAACTTGTCGACGATCTCGTAGCCACCACGCGACGCGGGTGCGCTGTCACCGGCCTCGGGCGTGCTCATCTCAAAGGCAACGACCGTGAAACTGGCTGAGTTGTAAAGCGTCTGCATGGTGTTTCTCCTTGCCACCCAGTTGGGGCCGCTGCGGCGGGTTTCAAGCGCGCTGCTGGATCAGGGCGTGGGCTCGGCCATCAGCACCAGCTCAAACACCGCGCCCGAGCGCAGCGATGTGAAGCGCAACAACGCCGGCCAGTGGGCACGCGCTGGGTCCAGCCACACCTGCACCCGCTGGCCCTCGGGCTGCAATGGTTCGTGGCGCCAGTGTTGGGCCAGCAGCGGGCCCAGTGGGGTATGCACCAGCACCTCACCGTTGGGCTGGAAGCGCCACAAATCTGCCGCGCCGCGTGCGCCCACCACAAACAGCGTGATCTCGGGCAACGGTGATTCGGCGGCCGCGACGATGGCTGCCATCTGCGCCAGCCAGCTAAGCCGGTCTTGCGCGCCGGGCCAGGTGGGATGGCCGGCCGATGCATTGGCGCCGCCGGAGGCTGAGATGCGGCCGATGTCGCGGCGGAAATTGGCCGCCCGCCAGCCCCGGCCGCGCCGCCGGTCAACAAAGCGCTCGGGCGCCAGCCCGGCGCTGTCGATGTCGCCCCGGCTGGTCTGCTCCACCAGCGCGGCGGCGGCCGGGCCGCGCCCGTCCAGTTGCAGCGTGTAGTGCTGGCCGTCGTGGCGCCAGGCCAGCAGCGCCTCGCCGGGCTGGCCGTGGTAGCTCAACGCATAGCGCAACTGCGTGGGCGCGGGCAGCCGGGTGGGGTAGACGGGGGGTGGCCGGCCCGGCGTGGGGTCACCGGCCTCGGGCTCGTCGGCAGCGGCTGGCGACGGCGTTGCCACCAAGTCCGGCAAGGGTGTTTTGACAGCGGCAGCCAACACCACGGCCGGGCCTGGCGCCGGGCCGCGCTGCGCCGTCGGCCGGGGCGGCGGCCTGTCCGGCGGAATATCCGGCGCCGGTATCGATGGTGCCTGTGCCGGTGCAAGGCTGGGCCGGGCCGCCGCCGGGGGCAGCAGCGTCAGCACCGCGCGAGGTGCTGGCGTCAACTTGAACCCAAGCCGCTGGCTGGCCCCATGTGGCCATTGCACGGCCAGCCAGGCATGGGCCAGCAGCACGCCCAGCACCAGCCCACCCAGTTGGGGCAGCGCCGCCCGCCGCCCTGTGGTTCGCGCCCTCATCGGCCGATGCTGCCACGCCGCCGCCGGGCCGTGCAAGCCGACGGTGGCCGGCGCACACAATACTGCGCCCACCGTATCGCCCGCCCACCGTACCGCCCGCCCGCCACAACCCCTCCGATGAAACTCGCCACCTACAAAGACGGCTCGCGCGACGGCCAGTTGCTTGTCGTCTCGCGCGACCTGGGCCTGGCCCACCATGCCACCGGCATCGCCACCCGTTTGCAGCAGGTGCTGGACGACTGGGCTTTTCTGTCGCCCCAACTGCAAGACCTGTACGTCACGCTCAACCAGGGCAAGGCGCGGCATGCGTTTGCGTTTGAGACGCGCCAGTGCATGGCGCCGTTGCCACGCGCGTTTCAGTGGGCCAGTGGGGCGGCCTACCTCAGCCAGTTGGAGCGTTTGCACCAGGCGGCGGGTGCAACAACGCCCAATCACTTTTTTGCCATCCCGCTGATGGCGCAGGCCGCCAGCGATGATTTTCTGGGCCCTACCGATGACGCCTGGTTGGGTGACCAAGCCTGGGACATTGATTTTGAAGCCGGCCTGGCGGTGATCACCGGGGATGTGGCGATGGGCGCCAGCCCCGGCGAGGCACTGGACAGCGTGCGGCTGCTGATGTTGGCCAATGACTGGCGTTTGCGCCAGCTTGAAAGCGCCGAGCTGGCGCTGGGCCAGGGCTTGCTGCAGGCCCGGCCCAACACCGCCTTCAGCCCGGTGGCGGTGACGCCGGACGAGCTGGGCGAGGCCTGGCACGGCGGCCGGGTGCACCTGGCATTGCAAACCCATTGCAACGGCAAAAAGATGGGCTTGTGCGATGCCGGGCCGGCGATGAACTTCCACTTTGGCCAGTTGATCGCCCACCTGGCCAAAACGCGCCATCTGCGCGCCGGCACTATCGTCGGCTCGGGGGCGGTGAGCAACCCGGACGGTGCCAAGGGCTGCAACAGCATCGCCGAAAAGCGCGCCATCGAGACGATAGCCAGCGGGGCACCGCAAACCGCCTACCTGCAGTTTGGCGATGCGTTGCGCGTGGGCATGGTGGGCCGCGACGGGCTCAGCGTTTTTGGCGAGATCGACCAGCGGGTGGCTGGGCCGGGCTGAGCGGGCGCGCTTCATTCACTGCAGGTGCTGCGCCAGAAAGCGCTCCATCCGGCGCGCAAAGTCGAAGCGGTTGGCCGGCCGCAGCCAGACGTGGCCCTCGTCGGGGTACAGCACCCACTCGGGCGGGTGGCCAGCCGCAGTCATGGCCTCGCGCAGCCGGTCGGCATGCGCCACCGGCACCCGGCGGTCCATCAAGCCATGGGCCAGCAGCAGCGGGCTGCGGATGCGCGCGGCATGGGTGACCGGGGCGATGTCGGTCAGCATCGCCGCATCGGCCACCGGATCGCCGATCAGCGTGGGGTAGTCGAAGCGACGGCCTTCTTCGCCCACGTCGGAGATCCAGGACCACTTGAACATCAGCCGTGGGTCGCTCACCGCCACCCAGGCGATGCCGCAGCGGTACAGCCCGGGGTCGCGCACCAGGCCCATCAGCGTGGCGTAACCGCCGTAGCTGGCGCCCGCAATGCACACCCGCTTGTCGTCCACCCAGCCTTGCGCCGCCGCCCAGCGCACCGCGTCGGCCACGTCGTCCTGCATCGCACGGCCCCATTGGCGGATGCCGGCATTGAACAGCCGGTTGCCGTAGCCGGTGCTGCCGCGAAACTCGGGTTCGATCACCACGTAGCCGCGCGAGGCCAAAAACTGCGCATCCTCAGACCACTGCCAGCGCCCACCCCGCACCCACGGGCCGCCATGCACCAGCACCACGGCCGGGCGCGGCACCGGTTTGGCGGCATCCGCCACTGCCGGCTGGGTGATCCAGACCGGCATCTCCAGCCCGTCGCGCGCCTTGAAGCGGTGGAAATCCAGCCTGGCCATGCGGCGCGGATCGATGTCCTTGCGCACCGGGCCGATGCGCTGCCATTGGTCGCCGGCCGGCCGGTGCAGCCAGAGCTGGCCCGGATCCTGGTCGGACCAGCTTTGCACCAGCACCACCGCATCGTCGGCCTCGCAGCGCCGGCAAGTCAGGCGGTTGACCCGGCCGGGCAGGTGCTTGTCCACGGTTTGCTGCAGTTGCGTCAGCCTGGGCTTGAACCAGACCGTGCTCTCGGCGTCGGTGGTCAGCCGCAAGCCCAGCGCACCCTCGGCCAGACGCACCGGGTTGGCGCCATCGTGCAGCAGGCCGCCCCAAAAATCGAAGCCCGCCGCACGCGCCAGGGTCTCGGCCTCGGGTTGGCCGGTCTTGAAATCAAAACGCTTGAGCACCCGGATGCCATCGCCTTCCGCCTCGTTGGCCACAACGAACAAACGGCCCGCCGAATCAACCGAATGCGGGATGAATGGGGCTTGGTAAGCGGGGTGCTTGACGATCTGCTGCCAGCGCTCGGCGCCAGGCGCCCGCCAGTACACGGTGACCTGGCCCTGGTGGCGCGCCACCGCCACCCGGGGTTCGCCTTGCGGATCAAACAGCCAGCGCTGCACATGATCGGGCATGCCCTGGGCCAGCGAATAGCTGCGGCCGGTGACCACGTTCAGCCGCAGCGGGATCACCACGTCGAGATCATCGGCGGCATCGTGTTGCCATTGCCCCACCACCACCTCATCGCCTACGCCGCCCGCCGGCACCGCCAGCAGCGTGTGCCTGGGCTCCAGGGGTGGCACACCGATCGATCGATCGACCAGAAAGTCCCACCGCACCCGCACCAGCATGCGGGCGTTGGCCCCGTCCAGCCCGACCGAAAACAGCCCGGGGCCGAAGTCCTGCTCGGCACCCCCGGCATCAAGCTGGATGATGCTGAACACCAGCCTATCGTCATTGACCCAGTCGAAATCGCGCACATCGGCCAGGTCATCGCGCATCACCACCTTGGGCGGCTCCTGGCCCTGCAGGTCCAGCACCGCCAGTGCCAGTCGGTCCCGCACATTCAAGCTGACCGCCAGGCGCCGCCCCGAGGGCGACAGCTTGACCTGACCAACATCGGGATGGCGGTAGAACATCTCCACCGGCAACAGCGCTGCGCCACCAGCGGCCGAGGCGGGCGCCGCAGGGGCTTGGGCCGCCTGCGCGGCCCAGAGCACCCCGGCCGACAGGCCGGTCAACAGGCCAGCGCACAAGGCGCGCCGGATGGCCACGATGCGCCGGCGCCCGTGCACCAGCCCTTGAACCCAAGCATCCATTCCTGCCGACATGCTGCCCCCTTCGGCTTTTTTGCCAGACGCCCATTGTGTTGCGCGCCAGCCGGCTTGCCTGGCAGGCCTGGGTGGATTCATGGCATCGTCAGTCCATGACCGAGTTTCCACGCACCCTCAAACACATCACGCTCTGGGCGGTACTGGGCACCGTGGTGTTCCTGGCGGTGTTGGCCTGGCAGGCGCAGCAGCGGCAAAGCCGGTTCAGCGCCGAGGGCGGGGTGATCGAGCTGCGGCGCGGGCCGGACGGGCATTTTCATTGGCCGGGCACGGTCAACGGCGTGGCGGTGGAGTTTCTGGTCGACACCGGCGCCACCCGCAGCGCCTTGCCGCAGGCGCTGGCCGAGGCCGCCGGGCTGGTGGCCGAGGGGCGGGTGCAATCGTCCACGGCCGGCGGCACGGTCACCGGCTGGAGCGGCCGGGCCGATCTGCAGCTTCAAGGCGGTGTGCGGGTGCAGCGCTTGCCACTCACCGTGCTGCCGGCGCTGGGCGCACCGCTGCTGGGCATGGACGTGCTGGGCCGCTTGCGCCTGAGCGTGGCCGACGGCGTGCTGCGGGCGCGCCTGCCGGCCGAATGAGGCCTGCACAAGCTGGCCGATCCGGGGGTGCAAGGGCTAACATGCCAATCACCACCACCAGGAACCCGAGGAGACGCCATGACCGATCCCACCACCGCATTTGCCAAGATGGTGCCGGGCTTTGATTTTCTGCAAGGCCTGGTGCAGAACGCCGGCGCCGCGATGCCCGGTGTGGGCCAGTGGATTGCGCCCACGCTGGACCCGGAAGCGCTGGAAAAGCGCATCAACGAGTTGCGCACCGTGCAGTACTGGCTGGAGCAGAACGCCCGTTTGCTGGGCGCCACGATCCAGGCGCTGGAGGTGCAGCGCATGACCTTGAGCACGCTGAAGACGATGAATGTCTCGCTGGGTGATCTGACCGAATCGCTGAAGATCAAGATGCCTGGTGAGCCCGCCAAGCCTGCCGCGGCCGAGCCCGCACCGGCTGCCAGATCGTTCTGGTCCACTCCCAGCCCCGCACCCGTTGCGGCGCCAGCGCCGGTGCCCGAGCCCGCCGCCGAGCCCAGCGTACCGGCCAGCCCGGCCGGCGTGATCGACCCGATGCAGTGGTGGGGCGCCTTGACCCAGCAGTTCACCGAGCTGGCGGCCGGTGCGCTGAAAGACAGCAACGCCGATGTCGCGCGCAACCTGGCCGGCACGATGTTGCAGCAAGGCATTGCGGCGGCCGGTGAGACGCTGAAAAAAGCCACCGAGATGCCGATGGCGGTGGCCAAAAGCGCGGCATCGGCGGCACAAAAAGTGACGGCACCGGCTGAAGCCACTCCAGCCAGCGATCCGGCCAAGCCGGCCCGCAAGGCCGCCGCCAAGACCCCCCGCAGCCGCGCGGCGCGCTGAGCAAAGCCGGGCAGGGTGCTGCGATGCCGGGCTTCATCAGCGCCCATGCCACCCATCCCGACGCGCTGATGGCGTTGGCGCTGGTGGCGGCGCAGATCGATGCCCAGCGTGCGGCGCGCCAGCCGCCGTTCCAGGCCACGCTGGGCCTGGTCTACCTCAGCGATGCACTGGCGCCGCAAGCCGAAAGCCTGTGGGCCGGGCTGCAGCAGCGCTGGCCGGGGGTGCATTGGGCCGGCGCGGTGGGCGTGGGCGTGCTGGCCAGCGGCGTGGAGTATTTTGGCGAGCCTGGGCTGGTGCTCATGCTATGCAACCTGCCGGCCGGCAGCTTTGAGGTTTTCAACGGCCGCCGGCCGCTGGTGGGCGCGCACGCCCACAGCGCGGGGATGGCAACAGCGCACTGGGACAGCGCGCTGGTGCATGCCGACCCCAATACCGCCGACCTGCCCGAGCTGATCACCGAGCTGGCCGAGCGCACGGCCAGCGGCTACCTGTTTGGGGGCTTGAGCGCATCACGCAACCGCAGCCTGCACATCGCGGACGGGGTGTTCGAGGGTGGGCTGTCGGGCGTGGCCTTCGGGCCTGGGCTGGCGCCGGGTTTCAGGCTGATGTCGCGCGTCACCCAGGGCTGCCAGCCGCTGGGGCCGGTGCGGCAAATCACCCGGGGCGAGCGCAACCTGGTGCTGGCGCTGGACGGCGAGCCGGCGCTGCCGCTGCTGCTGGCCGAGTTGGGCATCAGCCTGGATCAGCCGCAAGCCGCATTGGCCGCGCTGCGCGGCACGCTGGTGGGGCTGACCGACGGTGCCGATGCTGCTATAGCACGCGGCGGCCAGTTTGGTGCCGACACCCGCGTGCGCCACCTGATCGGCATCGACCCGCTGCGCCAGGGCATTGCGATTGCCGGCCCGGCCACCGAGGGCGAGCAACTGTCGTTCTGCCGCCGCGATGTGGTTGCTGCACGGCGCGACCTGGTGCGCATCTGCGCCGAGATCCGCGATGAGCTGGAAGTTGATGCGCCGGTGCACGCCGGGCCGGTGGCGCCGCCAGAGCCCGCATCCAGCCGCATCACCGGGGCGGTTTATGTCTCCTGCTCGGGCCGGGGTGGGCCGCACTTTGGCGCCCCGTCGGCCGAGGCCTTGATCGTGCAACACGCCTTGGGCGATGTACCGCTGGTGGGCTTTTTTGCCGGCGGCGAAATTGCCCACCACCATCTTTACGGCTACACCGGGGTGTTGACGGTGTTTGTGGCCGGTTGACCTCCAGCGCCCACCGATGAACGCGCCAAGCACCGCGCCCGAAGCCGCCGCCAGCATGGCCTTGCGCGCCGGCCGCCAAGCCGTGGTGGTGGCCGCGCTGGCGCCGCTGCTGCCCGCCCACGCCCTGCTGCACCAGCGCGAGGACACCGTGCCCTACGAATGCGATGGCCTCACCGCTTACCGCCAATTGCCGCTGGCGGTGGCCTTGCCCGAGACCGAGGCGCAAGTGGCCGCCGTGCTGAAGGCCTGCCATGCGCTGGGCGTGCCGGTGGTGGCGCGTGGTGCTGGCACCGGTTTGAGCGGCGGCGCGATGCCGCATGCGCTGGGCGTGATCCTGTCGCTGGCCAAGTTCAACCGCATCGTCAAGCTCGATGTGCTGGCCCGCACGGCGGTGGTGCAGTGCGGTGTGCGCAACCTGGCGATCAGCGAGGCCGCTGCGCCGCACGGGCTGTACTACGCGCCCGACCCGTCCAGCCAGATCGCCTGCACCATCGGCGGCAACGTGGCCGAGAACTCCGGCGGTGTGCATTGCCTGAAATACGGCCTGACCTTGCACAACGTGCTGAAGGTGCGGGGCTTCACCGCCGATGGCGAGGCGGTTGAATTTGGCGGCGATGCGCTGGACGCCCCCGGGCTGGACTTGCTCAGCGTGGTGGTGGGCAGCGAGGGCATGCTGGCGGTGACGATCGAGGTGACCGTCAGGCTCTGCCCCAAACCGCAGGTGGCGCGCTGCATCATGGCCAGCTTTGATGACATCCGCAGCGCCGGCGATGCAGTGGCGGCGGTGATTGCCGCCGGCATCATCCCGGCCGGGCTGGAGATGATGGACAAGCCGATGACGGCGGCGGTGGAAGATTTTGTGCACGCCGGCTACGACCTGGATGCCGCCGCCATCCTGCTGTGCGAGAGCGACGGCACACCCGAGGAGGTGGCCGAGGAGATCAACCGCATGCAGGCGGTGCTGCTGGCCCACGGCGCCAGCCGGCTGGCGGTGAGCGAGAGCGAAGCGCAGCGGCTCAAGTTTTGGAGCGGCCGCAAAAACGCCTTTCCGGCATCGGGCCGCATCAGCCCCGATTACATGTGCATGGATTCGACGATCCCCCGCAAACGGCTGGCCGACATCCTGATCGCCATCGCGGCGATGGAGATCAAGTACGGCCTGCGCTGCTGCAACGTCTTCCATGCCGGCGATGGCAACCTGCACCCGCTGATCCTGTTTGATGCAGCCGACCCCGACCAGCTTCACCGCTGCGAGCTGTTTGGCGCCGACATCCTGGAAACCAGCGTGGCGCTGGGCGGCACCGTGACCGGTGAGCATGGTGTGGGGGTGGAAAAGCTCAGTTCGATGTGTGTGCAGTTTTCGCCCGCAGAGCGCGAGCAGATGTTTGCCGTCAAGCGCGCGTTTGATCCGGCCGGCACCTTGAACCCCGGCAAGGTGATCCCCACGCTGCACCGCTGTGCCGAGTATGGGCGGGTGCATGTCAAGAAGGGCTTGTTGGCGTTCCCTGGGCTGGAGCGGTTTTGAGCATGACCGACGTGGCACTCGACGACTTGACAGATCAGGTGCGTGCCGCCCGCGCCGACAAGACTGCGCTCAACATCACCGGTGGCAATACCAAGGCATTTTATGGCGAGGCGCCGGAAGGGATAGCGCTTGATATGAGCGTCCTTCGCGGCATCAGCAGCTACGAGCCCAGCGAGTTGGTGGTCACCGTGCGCGCTGGCACGCCGCTGGCCGAGCTGGAAGCCGCGCTGGCCGAGTGCGGCCAATGCCTGCCGTTCGAGCCGCCGCGGTTTGCACCTGGGCAGGGCATGCGCGGCATCGGCGATGGAACGGCGCCGCAAGGCGGCACCGTGGGCGGCATGGTGGCCGCCGGCCTGGCCGGCCCGGCGCGTGCGGCGGTGGGTGGGCTGCGCGATTACGTGCTGGGCGCCACGCTGTTGAACGGCCGCGCCGAGCTGCTGAGCTTTGGTGGCCAGGTGATCAAAAACGTTGCCGGCTACGACGTGTCGCGGCTGCTGGCCGGATCGATGGGTGTGCTGGGCGTGATCTGCGAGGTCTCGCTCAAGGTGTTGCCGCTGCCGCTGGCCAGCGCCACCTTGCGCTTTGAGCTGGACGAGGCCGCTGCGCTGAAGCAGCTCAACACCTGGGGCGGCCAGCCGCTGCCGGTCAACGCCAGTGCCTGGTGGAGCGGCATGCTGGTGCTGCGGCTGTCGGGTGCCCAGGCAGCGGTGCAATCGGCGGTGGCCAGGCTGGGCGGCGAACTGATAGCGCCCACCCTGGCCGCAGCGTTCTGGACCGGCCTGCGTGATCACAGCGATGAGTTTTTCACCAGTGCGCACAAGGCGGTGGCCGGCGGCGCCACGCTGTGGCGGCTGTCGGTGCCGCAGACCGCCGCGCCGATGGCACTGACCGGCGAGCACCTGGTGGAATGGGGTGGCGGCCAGCGCTGGGTGGTCACCACCACGGCGGCCGCCGCAGTGCGCGAGGCCGCGGCCCGG
>JANOBL010000720.1:0-3752 GCA_031411635.1 Betaproteobacteria bacterium | reverse complement strand
AGGCCGGGCAGCACGCCGATCAGCACACCCAAGGTGATGCCGATCAACATGAAGCCCAGGTTCGGCAAGGTCAGCGCCACACCGAAGCCATGCGCGAGGTTGGAGAGTTCGGTCATGAGGCTTGCGCGATAGCGCACCGATCACTCCCTCCCCCGTCAAGGGGGAGGGTTGGGGTGGGGGTGGAAAGGATCCAGCGCACTCAAAACCCCAGCAGCCGTTCCAGCGGCCCCTTGGGCAGCGGCACCAGAAACCAGCGCTCGAAGACCACGAAGAACAGCAGCGGCACGGCCACCGACACGGCCCCCGTGGCGGGCCAACGGTATTTGCCATAACGCCGCATGAAATAACCGATCAGCACCGCGGAGGCGACATAAATGCCCAGCGGAAAAACCAAGGCGATGTAAACCACCATCGGCACAAACACCGAAACCACCTGGCTGATCTGGGCGCGGCTGGCAAATTCCGGATCGGCTGCACGCCAGCGCCAAAGCTGCGACATCAATACCCAGCCACTGGACGCCAGCAACAGCAAGCCGGTGTAAAACGGAAAGTAGCCCGAGCGTGGGCCATCGTCGGCCCAGCCGATGCCGGTGCGCAGGCTGTCGCCGATCACCAGCGTGGCCAGCAGCATCAAGAACGCGGCCACGGCCAGTTCGGGCCAGCGTGCGCCCACCACCGGCTCGGTGGCCATGTCAGGTTTGTTCATCCAGGCAGCTCCGGCGGGTGCGCAGGCGACATGCGCTGATCAGTTGGCAATAAAGCCGGCTTCCTTCATCAGGCTGCGGTGCAACTGCTCGTTTTTGCCCAGCCACTCAAAAAACTCGGCGCCGGACAGCGTGGACTGCTTGAACGCACCCTTGTCCATGAACTCTTTCCACTCTGGCAGCGCACGCAGCTTGGTGAACAGGGCCAGGTAGTAGCTGACCTGCTCGGGCGACACGCCCGGCGGCATGAAGATGCCACGCAGCATCAAATAATCCACCGGGATGCCGGCCGAGGCGCAGGTGGGGATGTCGGCCCAGGCCTGGGTGGCCGTGAGCTTGGCGGGGTAAGGCAGTTTCTCCTTGTCCATCACACACAGCGGACGCAGCTTGCCGGCACGCCATTGCGACTCGGCCTCGATCGGGTTGTTGACGGTGGAATCCACATGCTTGCCCACCAACTGCACCGCCACGTCGCCACCCCCCTTGTACGGGATGTAGGTCATCTTTTTGCCGGCGGCTTTTTCCAGCATCACGGTGATGATCTGATCCTCTTGCTTGGACCCCGTGCCGCCCATCTTGAAGGTATTGGCCGGCTGCACCTTGATCGCCTCGAAGTAGGCCTTGGCGGTCTTGAACGGCGCCTCGTCATTGACCCACAGGATGAACTGGTCCAACGCCAGCATCTGCACCGGCGTCAGATCGCGCCAGTTGAACGGCACGCCGGTGGCCAGCGGCGTGGTGAACAAATTGGACAAGGTGATGACGATCTTGTGCGCATTGCCCTTGTCGCCCTTGACATCCAGAAAGCCCTCGGCGCCGGCGCCGCCCGACTTGTTGACGACGATGATGGGCTGGTTGCTGAGCTTGTGCTTGGCCACCACGCCCTGGATGAAGCGAGCCATCTGGTCGGCGCCACCGCCGGTGCCGGCGGGCACGACAAACTCGATCGGTTTGCTGGGCTCCCAGGCGGCCAGCGCTGGCAGCGCCAGCAAGCCCGTGGTGGTGGCCAGTGCGGCGGCGCGCGCCCAGGCGCGCATGCGGGTACTGCTCATGGGGTCTCCAGATGTGTCGTGTTGCGTCGCTGGCGCGGCGGCAGTCAGCCCAGACCCAGTTTTTGGGCCAGCCCGATGCGCTGCAATTTGCCGGTGGCGCCCTTGGGGATCTCGTCCATGAACAGGATCTTCTTCGGCACCTTGTAATCGGCGGCGCGGGTGGCAACAAAGGCTTGCAGATCACGCTCGGTGGCCACCAGGCCTTCGCGCAACACCACCACCGCCGCCACCTCCTCGCCCAGCTTGGGATGCGGCATGCCAAAGCACACCACTTGCGCCACCGCCGGGTGGTCCATCAGCAACTCGTCCACCTCACGCGGGCTGATCTTCTCGCCGCCCCGGTTGATGATTTCTTTCAAGCGGCCGGTGATGCTGACATAGCCTTCTTCGTCCATCACGCCCTGGTCGCCGGTGCGGAACCAGCCCGCGCGGTAGCCCTCGGCGTTGGCGCTCGGGTTGTTCTCGTAGCCCAAGGTGACGTTGTCGCCCCGGATCACGATCTCGCCCACGCCACCGGCCGCCAGCAAGCCACCGTCACCACCCATGATGGCCACCTCGGGCCCGGCAGCGCGGCCCACGGTGCCAGGCTTGCGGGCAGCCGGGGGCAGCGGGTTGGAGGTCATCTGGTGCGTGGCCTCGGTCATGCCGTAGGCCTCGATCAGCGGGGCGTTGAACACCGCCTCCAGCTCGCGGATCACCTGCGGCGGCATCGACGACGACGACGAGCGCATGAAGCGCAGCGGGTGGCGATTGATCACGTCGGCGTTTTTGCCGGCCCGTCCGACAATCGCCTGGTGCATCGTCGGCACGGCGGTGTACCAGGTGGGCTTGGCCTCGTCCATCCAGGCAAAAAACTTCAGCGCATTGAAGCCGGGTGTGCAAAACACCTGCGAGCCGGCCGACAACGGCGCCAGCACCCCGGCGATCAGGCCGTGGATATGGAACAGCGGCATGATGTTCAAGCCGCAATCGCCCGGCACAAAGCGCAAGGTCTGGCCGATGTTGTGGGCCGACGCACACAGGTTGCGCTGCGACAGCGGCACGATCTTGGGCCGCGACGTGGTGCCCGAGGTGTGCAACAGCATCGAGATGTCGTCGGGCTGGGCCAGGCCGCCTTGCATGGCTGGTGCGGCTGGTGATGAGGCACGCGCTTCACGCGGTTGCAGCACAAAACTGCCGGCGCCGGCATCGGCCTGGGCCACCAGATCCAGCACCAACACGCCCAGTTTCTGGGCCACCGCCACTGCGGGCGAGTTGCTGCCCTGCTCGACGATCAAGGCCTTGGCCTGCAGATCGGCCAGGTAAAACTCAAACTCGTCGCTGCGGTAGCCCGGGTTCAAAGGCGCGCTGGTGACGCCGCAGGCACAAGCGGCAAAGCAGGTGGCCATCTCGGGGCCGTTGGCCAGCACGATGGCCACGCGGTCGTTGCGACCGATGCCCAGGCCGTTCAGCGTGGTGAGCGTGTTGCCAACCAGGGCCCGCAGCCCCTGGTAATCCAGGCTGGCCCGGCCGGGTGCGGCGATGGCGGGCGCGCTGTCGGCGCCGGTGGCCAGCAGTTGGTTCAGAGAGGTCACGCTCATCGGATGGATTCTGAAAAGGGGTTGAGGGACAAGCCGCGCTGCGCACGCGCTTTCGCCGAAACTGCAACTTTTCAGTGTGCCAGCAGTGAGGGGGTGCCGGCCATTCGGACTTTCATCCCCCGCCGGTACCAGCGGGCTTTTTGGCCACCGGGGGCCGGCCGGTCAGCCGGCGTCGAAGCGGATGCTGGCCAGCGCCACGGTATTGCCGCCGCGGCGCTTGGCTTCGGCCAGCGCGGCATTGCAGGCGGCCACCAACTCGTCATCGCCATGGGCAGTGTGCGGAAAGCTCGCCACGCCCATGGCCACGGTAAAGCTCAGCTCTTGCCCGTCCAGCATCACGATCTGCGTTGCGCACTGGCGCCGCAGGCCTTCCATGCGTGAGTGCGCGGTGGCCAGGCCCACACCCGACAGCAGCA
>JANOBL010000719.1:0-9374 GCA_031411635.1 Betaproteobacteria bacterium | reverse complement strand
AGATGATCGGCCACGCCAGACAGGCGCGTGTGCACATCGCCACCACCCAGGTCTTCGGCTGTCACCACTTCACCCGTCGCCGCCTTCACCAGCGGCGGCCCGCCCAAGAAGATCGTGCCCTGGTTCTTGACGATGATGGTCTCGTCGCTCATCGCCGGCACATAGGCGCCACCTGCCGTGCACGAGCCCATCACCACGGCGATCTGCGGAATGCCGGCGCCGCTCAAGTTGGCCTGGTTGTAGAAGATGCGGCCAAAGTGGTCGCGGTCGGGGAACACCTCGTCCTGGTTGGGCAAGTTGGCGCCGCCCGAATCCACCAGGTAGATGCACGGCAAATGGTTTTGCGCGGCGATCTCCTGCGCCCGCAGATGCTTCTTGACCGTCAGCGGGTAATAGGTGCCGCCCTTCACCGTGGCATCGTTGCAGACGATCAGGCACTCGATGCCCGCCACCCGGCCGATGCCGGCAATCAGCCCGGCGCAGGGTGCCGCATCTGTGCCGTCTTTTTCAGGGTACAGGCCCAGCGCGGCCAGCGGCGCGATCTCCAGAAACGGGGTGTCCGGGTCCAGCAGCCGCTCCACCCGCTCACGCGGCAGCAGCTTGCCCCGGCCCAGGTGCTTGGCGCGTGCGGCCTCGCCGCCACCCTCGGCAATCTTGGCCAGCCGGGCATTCAGATCAGTCACCAGCGCTTGCATCGCTGCCGCGTTGCTGCGGAAGTCTTCGGAACGGGGATTGAGCTTGCTCTGCAGATGGGCCATGCGGTCTCCGGCGCCAGGACGCTCGATATTGGATTCAAGGAGGACAGCCACCAGCCTAACCCAGGCTTGGTGATCGGCGATTGTTTATTAACGTTTACGTAAACGTCAATCAAAACAACCCCTGCCGATGAGGTTAGGGATGCGCTGCGGCGATTGGCATCGCGCCAGCGCGCAAAACCATCACAATGGATCGGCACTCTGGAGCAGCCTGGCGCCATGACCACGGACCGCATCGTTCCCTTCACCGCCGGTGACGGCCGGGCCTTGAGCCTGGTGCACGTGCGCGGCAAACGCCCACCCAGCCGGGGCCCGGTGCTGCTGGTGCACGGCGCAGGCGTGCGGGCCAACATCTTCCGGCCGCCGGTGGCGCTGCATTTTGTCGATGCGCTGATCGAGCGGGGCCACGATGTCTGGCTGGAAAACTGGCGCGCCAGCATCGACCTGCCGCGCTGCGACTGGACCTTGGACCAGGCCGCACTGCACGACCACCCGGCCGCCGTGCAAACCGTGCTGGCCGAGACCGGCGCGGCAAAACTGAAAGCGGTGATCCACTGCCAGGGCTCCACCAGTTTCACCGCATCGGCGGTGGCCGGGTTGCTGCCGCAGGTGGAGGTGATCGTCAGCAATGCGGTGTCGCTGCACCCGCAGGTGTGTACCGCGTCCCGCGTCAAGAGCCAACTTGCGTTGCCGGTGGTGGGCTGGCTGACCGACCACCTGAACCCGCAATGGGGCGATGGCCAGGGCGAGCATGTCAACCGGCTGGGGGTGCGGGCGCTGCGCGCGCTGGTGCAGTTGACGCACCGCGAGTGCGACAACGGCGTCTGCCGCTTTGCCAGCTTTACCTACGGCACCGGCTTTCCGGTGCTGTGGCGGCATGAGCAGCTCAGCGAGACGGTGCACCACTGGATCCGCAACGAGTTTGGCGCGGTGCCGCTGAGCTTTTTCCGCCAGATGGCGTCCTGCCTGGCCGCTGGGCGGTTGCTGCGCCACGAGGCCTTGCCCGGGCTGCCGGCCGACTACGCTGCCGTGGCACCGTTGTGCGACACCCGATTCTTGTTTGTGGCCGGCCGGCGCAACGACTGTTTCCAGTGGCAAAGCCAGCAGACCAGCTTTGACTGGTTCAACCGCCACCAGCCCGGCCGCCATGCACTGCATGTGTTTGAGGACTACGGCCACCTGGATGTTTTCATCGGCCGCCAGGCCGCGCGCGACACCTTTCCGGTGATGCTGGCCGCGCTGGAAGAGCGCCGCCACTGACCCCTTCACCCTGATGCAGGAGCCCACGATGACCGCCACCGTCAGCACACCCCACACCGGCATCCACTTCAAAGAGACGATGAAGGGCAAGTTCTCCCTCGGCGTCACCGACCCCAATGCCGGCGCCCAAGGCGAGCATGAGCTGGCCATGCACGCGACGGTGGACATCCCCGACATCAACGCCTTTGTGGCCGATCCCCAGCACCATGCCGGGCTGTCCGGCACGATCGACTTTGCACCGATGGGCTTGGGGCTGGTGGCCGATACCGGTGTCTTCGGCCTGTTTTCGCCCAGCGGCGATCCGGACCTGACCTACATGGTTTACGAACTGGGTTTTGCCCATGCCGGCCAGCGCTGGTACCTGGCGGGTAAAAAGCATGTGCAGATTGGCAGCCCGCTGCGCATGTGGACCGAGACCACCACGCTGTACACCACGCTGCACCAGGGCAGCGATGGCAGCGCGCCGGTGGCCGGTGCCGGCAAGCTGGAACTGGGCGTGGTGGACTTGCTCAAGATGATGGCCACGCTGGAAACCCCCAACAGCAGCGGCTTCATGGCCTCGGCCAGCGCGGTGGCCAGTTTTGTCGGATTTTTTGCCGGCGAGTTGGGTCGCACCTATGTGACGCAGCGGCCGGATACCTGAGCGCAGCATGAGCACGTTTGACCACGACGCCATCGTCATCGGCAGCGGTTTTGGCGGCGCGGTGGCGGCCTGCCGCTTGGCCGAGGCCGGCCAGAACGTGCTGGTGCTGGAGCGTGGCCGGCGCTGGACGCCGGACACCTATCCGCGAGAGCCTGGCGACGCCTGGCTGTGGAACCAGGACCAGCCCCAGCACTTCAACGGTTGGGCCGATCTGCGCACGTTTGCCGACATGTGGGTGGCCGCCGGTGCCGGCGTAGGTGGTGGATCGCTGATCTATGCCAATGTCTCGGTCGAGGCCAAGCCTGAGGTGTTTGATGCCAAGTGGCCGAGCGGCGTCAACCATCCCACGCTCAAGCCCTATTACGACCGGGTGGGCCACATGCTGGGGGTGCAGCTTCTGCCCGACAACCAGCTCACCGCGCGCTACAAGCTGATGCAGGAAGGGGCCGAAAAATGCGGCTGGGGCGACCGTTTTCACAAGGTGCCGCTGGCGGTCAGCTTTGACCCCGGCTTCGACCCCGAGCGTGCGCCGGCGCGCGACGACAGCCACAGCGTGGCCTTCACCAACATCCACGGTGTGCAGCAGGGCACTTGCGTGCACTGCGGCAATTGCGACATCGGCTGCCAGGTCAAGGCCAAAAACACGCTGGACCTGAACTACCTGGCGGTGGCTGAAAAACACGGCGCCCAGATCCGCCCACTGCACCTGGTGGTCAAGCTACAAGCAGAAACCGACGGCTGGCGGGTGTTTTACGACCGGCTCGAAGGCGGGCAGCGCCTACCCGGCAGCGCCACCGCCAAACGCGTGATCCTGGCCGCCGGCTCGATCGGCAGCACCGAGCTGCTGCTGCGCTGCCGCGACCAGCATCACACGCTGAGCGGCCTGTCGCCACGCCTGGGCAAGGGCTGGGCCTTCAACGGCGATTTCGTCACGCCGGCGTTTTACGACGGCCGCAAGGTGTCGCCGTCGCATGGGCCCACGATCTCCAGCGCAATCGACCTGCTGGACGGGGTCTACAAAAAGCAGGCGCTGTTCATCGAGGACGGCGGCGTGCCCAACCTGGCGGCCGATTTCATCCGCGAGCGGCTGAAAAACCTGCCCGGCGGCAAGCTGCGCCAGCTTTGGGCTGGCCTGGGCGGCCATGCCGAGGTGCAAGACCCGCTGAGCAACATGATGCCGTGGTTTGGCCAGGCGGTGGACGCCGCCGATGGCGAGCTTTACCTGGGCCGGCTCTGGTACATGCCGTGGCGCCGCACGCTGAAGATGAACTGGGATTACCGCGCCAGCGAGGCCACCGTCAACGCGATGGTGGAGGTGCACAAGATGCTGTCGGAGGCCACCGGCGGCAAGCCGTTTGTGCCGCCCACCTGGACCGTGTTGCACAACCTGATCACGCCGCACCCGCTGGGCGGCTGCAACATGGCCGACAGCGTGGACCAGGGTGTCGTCGACGGCTGGGGCCAGGTGTTTGGCCATGCCGGTTTGTATGTGATGGACGGCGCGATCCTGCCGCGTGCGATTGGCCTGAACCCGTCGCGCACGATCGCGGCGCTGGCCGAGCGGGGGGTGGAGCGGATCGTGCAAGCCGGCTGAGCGCCCGCCGGCCTTCGTCAAATCATTCAGCCCGCTGCCAAACCACGCCATCCTCGTTCAACAGCGCGTCCAGCGGCACATCGTGCGGCTCGGCCTTCAGCCACGGGATGTGGCCATGCGCATAGCCCACCCCCACGGTGTACGGGCGCGGCGACAACGCCGCCAAGGTGCGGTCGTAAAAGCCGCCGCCATAACCCAGCCGGGTGCCATCGGGCCCGTAGCCCACGCAGGGCACCAGCAGCAGTGCCGGCTCAAAGGCCTCGGTGTCCTTGGGCTTGGGGATGCCGTAGGCGTCTTCTTCCATCGGGCAGCCCGGGTACCAGACATGGAAACGAAGCTGTTTGGTCTCGCGGTTGATCACCGGCAGACCGATGCGGCGCTGGGCATCGGCCTCGCTCCAGCGGTACAGCGCCGGCAGCGCATCAAACTCGCCCTTGATCGGCCAGTAAGCGCCGATCGAGGTTTCCTCGCGCCCCACCAACCACACCCGCAGCACCTGCTGCAAGTGCACCGCCCGCTGGTGGCGGTCCACCAGCGCCAAGCGCTCGGCCTGCAACTGGCGGCGCAACTGGGCTTTGTCTTGCGAGGGTTCGAAGCTGTAGCGTTGGTCGGTGCTCATGCGCCGGATTGTCGGCCACCGGTGACCGTTCTGCACCGGCCCGCCCCTACACTGCCAGCCATGGCGATCGACGGTGGTCTGGTGCAGCATTGCCTGGAGTTGCTCTCCACGCTGGGCGCTGTGCGCTCACGCCGCATGTTTGGCGGCCAAGGGGTGTACCTGGATGAACATTTCATCGCGCTGATCGCCGGCAATCTGCTGTACCTGAAGGCCGACCCCGAGGTGCGGCCGGCGTTTGAGGCCGCCGGCTGCCAGCCGTTTGGCTTCACCACCCCGGCCGGCAAGCGGGTTGTGATGGGCTACTGGAGTGCGCCCGAGCAGGCGATGGAATCAGCGGCGTTGATGCGGCCCTGGGCCCGCCTGGCCCTGGACTCGGCGCTGCGTGCGGCGTCTGCCAAACGCTCTGCGGTGGCGGCCAAACGCCCAGCCGTGGCGGCCAAGCGCCCGGCAGCGGCACGCAAAACCCGCGCCGCCAACGCCCAGCCGGGGTCGGCGCGCAAGCCCGCAACACGCGGCCGGGCGGGCAAGGCCTGAGCCAGCGTTGCCTCGTCCCCCACCGCCCACTGCAAGCCTGCCACGCCGCCAGCCGCCCAGGGCTCGGCCAGCAAGCGCTCACCGGCACCCAGGAACAAGCGCTCACCCGCGCCCAGCACATGGTCGGCGGCATCACCAGCCCGGGTGATCCAGACTCGCCCACCCTGCACCTGCAGCCAGCCGGCGCAGCGCGCCTGAAGCTGTAGCACGCCCGTCAAACGCAGTTGGCGCGGCACGCCGCCAAGTGCTTGCAACGCGCCGGATTGATGCATATTCCTCATGTTGATCTCCATCTAGAGTTGGCCCGCCGGTGTGGTTGGCCTGGGGCTTGGTGCAGTGAAAACCTGCTGCAAGATGTCTCTATCATCGGGTTTTTACCGACTGTTATCCAATGCAATCCATGCCCCCAATTGATGCGAAATTGATATGAATACAAAACACCGCCGCCCGTTGTCGCTGGACGGCCTGCGGGCGTTTGAGGCGGTGGCACGTCGGCTTTCGTTCAGCGCCGCTGCCACCGACTTGTTTCTCACCCAATCGGCGGTCAGCCGCCAGATCAAGGCGCTGGAGGACGAACTGGGCGCGCCACTGTTTGTGCGCGGCACCCGCCGGGTGGAGATCACCGCCGCTGGCGAGGCCTTGCGCCAGGCGGTGTTGCCGGCGCTGGACGGCATCGACCGCGCAGCGCGGCAGATCCGCGTTTCTCAGGGCCGGCGCCATGTCAACCTGTCCACCTTTGCCAGCTTTGCCACGCTGTGGTTGATGCCGCGCCTGGCCGGCTTCCAGCAACAGCACCCCGACATCGACATCCGCATCACCGCCACCGACGTGCTGGCCGACATCGACGACCCCGAGCTGGACCTGGCGCTGCGCTACGACTACGCCAGCAACGTGCCGGCCGGCGCCGAGCTGATGTTTGGTGAACGCCTGACGCCAGTGGCCAGCCCCTGGTTGATGCAGCAGGCTGCCAGCGGCCAGGCGCCGCCGCTGCGCGCCGCCGCCGATCTGGCCCGCCATGCGCTGCTGGAAGAGGACGACAACCGGCCCAGCGCCGCCTCGCTGAGCTGGCGGCGCTGGCTGCACGACCACGGCCAGCCCGGGCTGGAGCCGCAGCGCTGGATTTACCTCAACTACACCCACCAGCAAGTGCAGGGTGCGCTGGCCGGCCAGGGCCTGGCGCTGGCCCGCATGGCGCTGGTGCACGATGTGCTGGCGCGTGGTGAGTTGGTGGAGCCCTTTGGCGCCGCCGGCCGCATCGACGGCCCAGCCGCCTATTGGCTGCTGGCACTGCCTGGCGCCCGGCTGCGGCCCGAGCTGCGTGCCTTCATTGCCTGGGTGCGCGGCGAGGCGGCGATCACCCGCACCGCGCTGGGCTTGCCGGGTGCGGCGGCAGCGACGCCACCCGCCGATGCCGGCCGCGCATAGTTTTGATGCGCATTCATCAAGCCAACACCGGCGCGGGCTGGCCTAGCATCGCCGCTCCACCCCGAAGGCCAACCCATGCTCAAGCTCTACATCGGCAACAAGAACTACTCGTCCTGGTCGATGCGGCCCTGGGTGCTGCTGCGCCAGTTTGATATCCCGTTTGACGAGGTGATGCTGCGCTTTGACGGCTTTGAGCCGGGCTCCCGCTTCAAACAGGCGGCGAGCGCGCTGTCGCCGGTGGCCAAGGTGCCGGTGCTGGTGCATGGCGACCTGGTGGTGTGGGACACCTTGGCGATTGCCGAATACCTGGCGGAATACGCCGCCGAGCATTTTCCGGAACAAGCCCTGTGGCCGCGCGACCAGGCGGCCCGGGCCCGGGCACGAAGCCTGTGTGCCGAGATGCACGCCGGTTTTGGCGCATTGCGCAGCGCCTGCCCGATGAACATCGAAGCCGCGCTGCCACAGATCGGCGCCAAGCTGCTGGCCGAGCAGCCGGCGGTGGCCGCCGATCTGGCGCGGCTGGTGGCGATGTGGCAGCAAGCGCTGGCCACCAGCGGCGGGCCGTTTTTATTTGGCGGCTATTCGATCGTGGATGCGTATTACGCGCCGGTGGTCGGCCGCTTGCGCACCTACGCGCTGCCACTGCCGGCCGATGTGGCGGCTTATGTGGCCAGGATCTGGGCCAGCCCGGGTGTAGCGGCCTGGGTGCAGGGCGCGTTGGCGGAGCAAGAGTACCTGGCATTCGAAGAGCCTTACCGCAGCCACCGCTAGCCGCGCGGGGGCCCTGCGTTACAGTGGATTGAAGGGGCGCAAAACGCGTCCCAACCCTGTGCCAACCCCTGCGATGACCGGCCTGCCCTTCCTGATTCAACCGCGTCTGGCCCGGGGCCGGCATGCCGGCCTGCTCACCCTGCTATTCACCCTGCTATTCACCCTGCTGATCACGCTGCTGCCACCCTCCACGCTGGCCCAGCGCAGCGCCAGCAACCTGGACAGCAGCGTGGTGGACGCCCGCGACGCCGCCCGCAAACGCGACCGCAGCCGGCTGGCCGCCGCCCGCGCCGCGCTGCAAGCCGGCGCCCACCCGCTCACCGGCTGGGCCGAGTACTGGGACTTGAGCAGCCGCCTGCCCGAGGTGCAAGCCGACGAGGTGGAGGCTTTTTACACCCGCTGGGCCGGCAGCTACGTGGAAGACCGGCTGCGCAACGATTGGCTGCTGGAGCTGGGCCGGCGCCGCGACTGGGCCAACCTGGCACGCGACTACCCACGCTTTCGGATGAACGACGACCGCGAGGTGAGTTGCTGGTGGCTGTTTACCGAGCACCTGGCGGGCCGCGATGTGCGCGACGCCGCGCGCGCCGCCTGGCTGGCGCAAAAAGAGCTGGACGACGGCTGCAACCTGCTGGCCACCGCGATGGTGGACGCCAAGCGCTTCACGCCCGACGATGTCTGGCTCAAGGCCCGCTTGGCAATCGAGCTGCAGCGCCCCGGTGCGGCCAAGGCCGCGGCCGGGCTGCTGGGCAATGCGGTGGCCAAGGATGCCGCCGAGGCGATCGACAACCCGGCGCGCTTTTTGCGCCGCTCGGCCGGCAGCAGCCGCCAGACGATGGAGTTGCGCCTGCTGGCGCTGATGCGATTGGCGCAAACCGATCTGGACGCCGCGGTGTCCCAGCTCGACACCGGCACGATGAACCTGGGCTCGGCGCTCAGCGGCTGGGGCTGGGCTTTTGCCGGCCGGCAAGCGGCGTTCAAGCTGCTGCCCGAAGCTGGCAGCTACTACCTTCGCGCCACCGCCGCACAGCGCGGTGACGAAGCCCGCCCACCGCCGGGCTTGAGTGACGAAACCCTGGCCTGGGGCGTGCGCGCCACGCTGCGCAACACCGCGCCCGCCCAGCGCTGGCCCCAGGTAATGCGCCTGGTCGATGCGATGAGCCCGGCCGAGCAGCGAGATCCGGCCTGGGTGTACTGGAAAGCCCGTGCACTGGCCGCCACCGCACGCGAAGGCGCCGATGGCGACGCCCAGCGCACTGAGGCGCGCCGGCTGTACGAGAGCGTGGCCGGTGCGCTGAGCTTTTACGCCGCACTGGCCAGCGAAGAATTGGGCCAGGCGCCGGTGCTGCCCACCCCGCCCGCAGCACCCAGCCCCAGCGAACGCGAGGCCGCCAAAACCCACCCCGGCCTGGCCCGTGCGCTGCTGCTGGTGGACCTGGGCCTGCGCGACGAAGCGCGGCGCGAGTGGAACTTCTCACTGCGTGGCATGGCCGACCGCGAACTGCTGGCCGCTGCCCGCCTGGCCTGCGAGCGCAGCGATTGGCAGCTCTGCATCAACACCGCCGAGCGCAGCCGGGGCGAGATCGATACCGGCCTGCGCTACCCGATGCCGTATGCGGCAGACATCAGCCAGGCCGCCGGCCGTGCCGGGCTGGACCCGGCGCTGGTGTTTGGCCTGATCCGGCAGGAAACCCGCTTCATGCCGCAGCTTCGTTCGTCGGTGGGCGCCGCCGGGCTGATGCAGGTGATGCCGGCCACCGCGCGCTGGGTGGC
>JANOBL010000718.1:0-10719 GCA_031411635.1 Betaproteobacteria bacterium | reverse complement strand
GCAGGCTCATACCCACGCTCGAGCACGTTGACCGAACTGTCCTGGCTTGCGCCGCAGGATGAATCTGACTGAACATTGCAAGCTCCATAATTTCGATTTTTTTGGATGACGCCGCGTCATCCCCCTTTTGGCGGCACGCAGTGCCGCCGCCAAATCACAAGACCAGGTTCTTGCACACCCCGGTTTGATCGTCGCCGCGCGCAGTAGCAATGCGGCGCGGCGATGAAGGGCGTTTGTCGATTGAACCTATCGTGCCGGTGTGGAAGCGGCCTGAAAAGAGCTTTGTGATGGGCGTGAAGCCTAGGGAAAACTCTTATCACATTGCGCATTGCATGAGCGACTTCAGGTGCCCGACGCCAGCTTTCGAGTGCGCTGTGTCACATTCGCCAGCCTCGCTCAACCCCGTGGCGGAGCTGCAGTTTTGCGGCTGATCGTACGCGCGCCAACAGCACGTCGATGCCACCACCAAGGTCGCTCACACCGAGCGCCAGCCAGACCGCGCCAATCCGGATCATTGGATGAACTAGGCGGCGCTGCTGCGCAGCGGTAATCGTCTGAAGCGACGATTGGGCGGCCTGGGGATCAGAGCCGCAGGTCGAAACCTGCCTCGGCCACCACCGCACCATTGATGCGCAGGTCGATCACATGGCTGCCCGCGTGGTAGCGCCGCGTGGTGACCGGTTTGAGCGAATGCTGCCGCACCAGCAAACGGGCCTCGCCCGGCGCCAGCGTGATCGCCCAACCCTTGAACACCTTGGCCGTGCTGCCGCCATGCGCCTTGACATGGTGCACCGCGTAGTCGATCACCAGCTTTTGTGCGCTGCGGCCGCTGGCCTGCAGCGACACGCTCAAACCCAGGCTGTCACCCAGTTGAACCTGCGGCGCCGACAGCGCCAGCAGCGCCGTGCCGCGCCAGCGGGCGCCCAGGCCCCAGGCCGCCAGCACGGCCGCGTCACCCTGTTTGACCAGGCTGCGGCTGGCATGGCGCAGCAAGGCCTGGCGCTCGGTGCTGGCGTTGGGCAGGTGCTCAAGCAGCCATTGCGCAATCAAGCCCGGGTGGTCTTTGGCAATGTCGTTCAGGTGGTTGGCCACGCTGCGGCGCACATAGGCGCTGGGGTCGTCCTGCAAGGCCCGCAGCAAGGGCAGCGTGGGCGAAGGGTTGGCCACCAGTGCCTGCAGCCGCAAGCCCCAGGGCAGGCGCGGCCGGCTGCCCTCGCTGACCAGCCGGCGCACATGCGCGCTGGGGTGGCCGAGCCAGCTTGCCAGCGTGGCATAGCCCAGCGTGGGGTGCCGGATCAGGAACGGCCGGATCGCAAACTCGGCGGTCAGCCGTTGTGTCATCGCCTGCAGCGCCCGCAGCCCACGGTCGGGATGGTGTTGCGCGGCCAGCAGCGCCACGCTTTCAGTCAGCGGCCACACTGCCCAACCAGCCAGGCCAGCGTCGGTGGTGCGCAGGCCGGCCAGATCGTCACCCCGGCCGGCGGGGCCCAGGCTGGCCTCCAGCACGCTGCAGGCACAGTCCACATCGGCCGGCAGCACGGCCACCAGCGCCTGGGCCACCTGCATCACGCGGGCTTTGAGTTCCAGGCCATCCAGCCCGGTGTTGGCCTGTTGCTCGAAGCCTTGTCGGTCCAGCCTGGGCCAGGCGCGCTGCAGATGCATGCCGATCTGGCCCACCACGGCGGCGCTGATCAGGTTCTTGAAGGGTTCGGCCATCGCGGCAGCATAGCGGGCGGCCTGCGCCGCCGCCGCCGATCGCCATGGCGGCGCGCGCTGCAAGCCGCTGCGCCTGTGGCGGGGTCTTGTCTCTTGCCTCTTGCAACTATCCGGCGTCGCCGTGACGCCAAACGGCTCAAGAGCGCCCCCAGGCCGACGACATACGTCGTCCGCCGCTGGGCTTGCAAGCCCAGAGGCCTTCGCCAGCCACAAGGCCCCTTCCGGGCCCTCAGCGCTGCCTTGGCCTGGCAGGCCGGCCAGGATTGTGTCGACAGCGCGCCCGAGGCGCTGGACGCTGTCGGCGTGGGGCTGCTGTGCGAGGACGGATCGATCTCGACCGACGCGGTGGCGGTGCAAGCGCTGCCCGGCCAGCCGCAAGCCGCGTGCGACAGAAATGGCGGCCCGCGAGAGGACTGAAAAACAGGCTGCGCTGTTGCGCGACGCGCTGGCCTGGTCTCAAGCGCTCAGCGCGCCATGCCAGCCTCAAAGGGCGGCTGCGGCGTCGCCGGGCACGGCGCGCCTTGGCGGGCCGTCGTATGTCCACAGGTACTCACGCGGGATCGGCCCCTTGTTGCGGCCGCCCTGCTGGCTTTGCTCCCAGGCGTGCGACAGGATGCCCACCGAGCGAGACAGGCAGAACAAACCCCGGGCCAGCGGCGCCGGAAAGCCGAGTTCGGCGTAGATCACCGCCGTTGCACCGTCGATGTTCATCGGGATGCGCTTGCCGCCTTTGCGCCTGGCCAGTTCGTCTTCAAGCGCACGGGCGATCAGCGCAAAGCGGCCGCTGACATGACCGTCGCGTGCGGCGTCGTCCACCAGTGCCAGCAGCCGTGGTGCACGGGGGTCGATCGGATGGAAGCGGTGGCCAAAGCCGGAGACGAACTTGCCGTGCTCAGTGATCGTTTGGTCCAGGCCCGCAGCCACGGCCGGGGCCATCGCCTGGCCGGCGTCCAGCCGCTGCGCCACCGATTGGTACAGCTCAACCGCCTGTTCCCCGGCGCCGCCATGCACATCGCCCAACACGTTCACAGCCGATGCCATGGCGTTGTTCAGGCCCACGCCGCAGGTTGCCGCCATGCGCGCGATGGCGATGCTGGGCGCCTGCGGGCCATGGTCAACCGCGGCCATCAGCGCGGCGTCCAGCAGCCGGCCTTGTTGCTGGGTTGGCAACTCCCCCCGCGTCATCAGCCAGACCATCTGGGCAAAGCTGACGCGGCCTATCAGCTCTTCGATCGGGTAACCACGGTAGCGGATCACCCCGGGTTCCATCTCGATGATCGAGGTGCGCCACCAGTCGGGCACCCGGGGGTCGTTGACTTTTGGTTCACTGGCGCTCATACCGCCTTCTCCTGTTGCAGTGCCTGGATCTCTTCGCCGGTATAGCCCAGTTCGGCAAGGATTTCCGCACTGTGCTGGCCCAAGGTGGGCGGTGGTGAATCAACGGCCGGCGCCTGCCCATTGACCTTGAAACCGGTGCGCACAACCCGGATGTCCCGGCCCACGCCGGGTGCGTTTTTGAAGGTTGCCACCATGCCGCGCTGCGCGATCTGCGGATGTTCAAGCGCCTGCGGCACTGTGTAGACCGGCCCGGCGGGAACACCGGCGTCGTTGAACAAGCGCCACCACAAGGCGGTTGATTCCAACGCCATCGCCGCTTCAAGCAAGGCCGTCAACGCCGTGCGGTGTTGCAGCCTGGCATGCCGATCAACAAAACGCGCATCGGTGATCCACTCGGGGTGACCCACGACGCGGCAGACCGCCTCGAACTGCTCCTGCTTGTTGGCCGCGATGTTGAGCAGGCCGTCGCCAGTCTTGAAGGTGCCCGACGGGCTGGCCGTCACGTTGTCATTGCCCATGGGTTGGGGTTCACGGCCGGCGATCAGGTGGTTGGACACCGCCCAGCCCATGGTTGCCATCGCGGCTTCCAGCATCGACACGTCGATGAAGCTGCCTTCGCTGCGGTTGGGGTTGGCCAGCGCTGCGGCAATCGCAAACGCGGCGGTGATGCCGCCTATCGTGTCGGCCACCGGGTAGCCTACGCGGTACGGTGCGTTCTGCGGCGCGCCGGTGATGCTCATCACGCCCGACATGCCCTGGATGATCTGGTCGTAGGCCGGCAAGTCGCGCAGCGGCCCGTCCTGGCCAAAACCCGAGATCGCGCAGTAGATCAGCTTGGGGTTTTCGTTCAGCAAATCCTGGTAGCCCAGGCCCAGGCGCGCCATCACGCCAGGGCGGAAGTTCTCCACCAGCACGTCGGCGGTGCGCACCAGCTTGCGCAATACGGCCTTGCCCGCAGGGTGTTTCAAGTTGATCGTGATCGAGCGCTTGCCCGGGTTTTGCGCCAGAAACGAAACGCCCATATCGGCCTTGTTCAGTTCCAGGTCGGCGCCAAGCTGGCGCGCCAGGTCGCCGCCGCTGCGGGCCTCGACCTTGATCACATCGGCGCCCATGTGGGCAAGCTGGTGGCAGGCAAACGGCCCGGCCAGCACGTTGGTGAGGTCCAGCACCCGGACCCCTTGCAGTGGTTTGAAGGACATGGTTGCGCTCCGCTCTGTCGGTTCTGTCGGTTCAGTCGGCCTTGATGCCGGCGGCTTTGACAACGGCCGCCCAGCGCTGCATTTCCTTGTCGACCAAGGCCGAGGCCTGTGCCGGGGTGTTGGCCACCACCTCCAGGCCCTGCTCGGCCAAGCGCTTTTTGCCCTCGGCAGAGTTCAGCGCGCTGACGATCTGCTGGTTCAGCTTATCAACAACCGGCTGCGGCGTTCCGGCTGGCGCCGAGAAGCCGACCCAGAAATCCATCTCCACCTGGGGCAGGCCGGCCTCTTTGGCGGACGGCACGTCCGGCAGCAGCGCCGAGCGTTTGTCGCTCAGCACCATCAGCGCGCGCAGCTTGCCGGACTTGATGTGTGGCAGCGCCGTTGGCAGCGAGGTGACCAGGGCCTGCACCTGGCCGGCCATCAGGTCTTGCAGCACCTGGCCGGCGCCTTTGTACGGCACATGCACCAGGTCGATGCCGGCGCCGCTCTTGAACAGTTCTCCACCAAGGTGGGTGTTGGTGCCGTTGCCCCCCGAACCGTAGTTGAGCTTGCCCGGGCTGGCCTTGGCCAGTGCAACAAACTCTTGCACGGTCTTGGCCGCCACGCCCGGGTTGACCACCAACACATGCGGCGCCGCCGCAGCGGTGACGATGTGTGCAAAGCCCTTCTTCGGGTCGAACGGCAGCTTGCTGACGAGGCCGGGCGCAATCGTGAACGACATTTCGGTGGTGAGCAGCGTGTAGCCGTCCGGCGCGGCGCGGGCGACCGACCCCCAGCCGATGTTGCCGCCGCCGCCCGCGCGGTTGTCAACGATCAGCGGCTGGCCCAGGCCGTTGCCGATCTGCGACGTGACCAGCCGCGCCACGATGTCGGTGGTGCCACCAACCGCATACGGCACCACCACCGTGATCGGCTTGCTGGGAAAAACCTGCGCCATGACGGCGGGCGTGCTGGCCAGTGCCAGGGTGGCAAGAGCGGCAGCAGTGAGTTGGGTCAGCAGGGCACGGTGGGGAACAAGGGACATGGCAGTCTCCGGTGGGTTGAACTTCAGGGGCATGGGATGGGGGTGAAAGGCGGGCTCAATCAAGCCGGTAGACCCGGCTGGCCGTGCCTTCAAACAGCGCTTGGCGCTCGGCCGCGCTGGCGCCGGCACTCAGCCGCTTGAAGGCATTCCAGCCGGTGGCAAAGCTGTACGAAGCCTTGTCGACCGGGAAATTGCTTTCAAACATGCAGCGGTTTGCGCCGAAGGCGGCTATGCAGGTCTCGATCCAGGGCTTCCAGCGCAACGCAAGCTGGGCTGAGCTGGGCGGGGCTTGGCCTTTTTCAAAGTCGAAACCGTTGATGCGCATGCCCAGCCCGCCGAGCTTGACGTTCACATTGGGCAGTTGCGCCAGTGCATGCATGGACTTTGACCAGGCCTCGAAGACCTGCTGTTGTTGATGCTGGTACGGCCCGATGCGCACCACGCCGCCACAGTGGTTGACAATGATCGTGGTGTGCGGAAACGCCTTGGCCAGATCAATCAGCTCGGGCAGTTGCGGAAAGAACAGCCAAGCGTCGTAGCACAGCCCCAGGGGTGCCAGCTCGGCCACGCCTTGCCGGTAGGCGGTGTCCATCAGCAGGCCCGGTGGCGGTGCCGACAGCGGATTCAGCAGCGATGCATCGGCGTCCCAGGCGGTCAGGTGGCGGATGCCCTTGAAGCGGCCCTGGCCGGCGATCAGGTGCGCTTCCAACACCGCGCGCACGGCGCTGCCATGGCGCAGGTTGGCATGGCCGACGATGCCCTTGGCAAGCTGCGTTTGGCCGGTGGCCTGGGTGGCGCGGGTGGCTTGCACCACGTAGGCCGTTTCGCCCACTGGCCGCAGCGGCCCGGGGCCGTCCGGGTGGTAACGGGTCTGGGCCTGCATGTAGACCGAGGCACGGATGTTGTGGCCAGACCGGGTGTCGGCCAGGTAGTCATGCACCAGGTAGGTCCAGCCCGGCCGGTCGTAAAAGTGGTGGTGCGCGTCGACGATGGGCAGGCCTGGGTCCAGGATGGTTTCCTGGTGGCGCGTTAGCCAGTCGGGGCGGACCGCAAGGTAGTTGCTGCTGTTGCCGGGCTTCATCAGGGGTTTCTTGCTGCTTGTGAATGGTTCTGTCGGTTCTTGCTACTAGTTCTATCTAATAGAACTATGATCTGTTAGATGGAACTATAACGAACTGCGTTTTGTTTGTGACGGGGGAAAACCCGCGCTTGCCGGTAGCGCCTGGGCTGCAAGGCGTCGCCAGGCCTGCATGCCAAACTCAGTGGGTCAGCTCAAACGGGCGCGGCCGCGCTCTCCACCCCTGCCCCATCCGCACCGCCATCGCATGCCCGAAACCACCGAACCCCCGCCATTGACCAGCACCGACTCCAGCGGCGTTGCGGTGCTTGACCGCGCGTTTGCACTGCTGGCGGCGTTTGGGCCCACTGACGAGCGGTTGACGCTGACCGAGCTGTCCCGGCGCACCGACCTGTACAAGAGCACCGTGCTGCGTCTGCTGGCCGCGCTGGAACATGGCGGCTTCATCCGCAAGCTCGATGACGGCCAGTACGCGATCGGACCGCAGCCATTGCGGCTGGCAACGCTGTACCAGCGCTCATTCCGCGTTGGCCATGTGATCGAGCCGCTGTTGAAGCAGCTCAGCGCCGCCAGCGGCGAAACCGCGTCGTTTTATGTGCGGCATGGCGACATGCGGGTTGCGTTGTTCCGCATCGAGCCGGCCCGGGCGGTGCGGGCATCGGTCAACGTCGGGCAGGCCTACGCCATTGCACAAGGCGCCTCGGGCAAGGTGCTGCTGGCGTTCTCGCAACCGGCCGCGCCCGCGCAAGCCCAAGCGCAAACGCAGGTGCGCGAGCGGTATTGGGCGGTGTCCTACGGCGAGCGCGAACCGGACACCGCGGCGGTCGCGGCGCCGGTGTTCGGCGTCACCGGCGAGTTGCAGGGTGCACTGGCGCTATCAGGGCCGCGCCAGCGTTTGGCAGCGCCCGAAACCATGCTGGCAGCCTGCCGGCAACTGCTGGCGATGGCACGGGATGCCACCGTGACGCTGGGAGGCGATGGCGCGATCTACGCTGCCTGCCTGGAAGGCCTGAGCCTGGATCAGTTCAGTTCCACTGAATCGTCTTGAGATCCGGTGCGATCTGCCCCCGGCAGAGAGGGCGTTCGGCAGTGTTGGATCTCCTGCATCCAATTTGGACCACGAAGACCATGTGGGCGCCGGGACGAACTTGCGGGTCAGTTTTCGTGCATGGTGGTCCGCGCCAACTAAGACCAGGTCACAACGGCCGAGAACATGTAGCCGGAGCCATAGACCGTCTTGATGATCTTGGGGTTCTGCGGGTCGACCTCCAGCTTGCGTCGCAGGCGCGAGATACGCACGTCGATGCTTCGGTCCAGTGGCGAGAGGTCGCGCTGGCCCATGAGCTGTTCGCGCGTCAGGATCTGGTGCGGGCGCTCGACGAAGGCCCGCAGGACATGCGTCTCGGCGGTACCGAGCAAATGTTCGGAGCCGTCGGCCGCGCGCAGGATGTTGGCCGCGCAGTCCAGCGTCCAGCCCAGGAAGCTGGCGTAGCGGCGCTGATGCCCTGCCGCGCCACCACCACCGCCGGATCGCCGACGCAGAATGCTGCGCACGCGCGCCACCAGCTCGCGCGGCTCGAAGGGCTTGACCATGTAATCGTCGCCGCCGAGTTCGAGGCCCATCACGCGGTCGACCGTGTGGCCGCGGGCGGTGAGGATCAGCACGCCGCTGCTCGACACCGCAGCCACCTGGCGCACCAGGTCGATGCCGTCCATGTCGGGCAGCCCGAGATCGACGATACACAGATCGGGGCGTTCGGTCTGCAGGCGGCGCAACAGCGATGTGCCGTTGCGGAAGGCCTCGGTGGCGAAGCCGAATTCACGCAGTGCAGCGACCACCAGCTTCGAGACTGCGTCGTCGTCCTCGACGACATAGACCAGCGGTGCAGGTGTTGCAGCGTCTGCATTCGGCGTCATTGGATTCACGCCGGGTATTTTGCCAGCAGCGCCTCCAGTTGGGCCTTGGTGAACGGCTTGACGAGCATCGGCACGTCGCTGGCCTGCCCCTCGTCCGGCGCATAGCCGCTCATCAACACCACCCGCAGCACGCCGCCGCGCGCGCGCGCATGGGCGGCCAATGCCCGGCCGTCTGTGCCACCGGGCATCACCACGTCCGACAGCAGCAGCACGATGCCTTGCGTCTGGTCAAGGATCTGCATTGCCTCCGTGCCGTCCCCGGCCTCGATCACCGCGAAGCCAAGTTCAAGCAGCGAGCGCCGCACCACCTTGCGCACTTCCTGGTCGTCATCGACCAACAGCGCCAGGCCCCGGTCGCCGCGCGCCACGTCGTCGGCCGGGTCGGTGGGCAGTGGCAGCTCGCCGCCGGCCTCGCAGGCCGGCAGCCACAGCGAGACCGTCGTGCCCAGTCCGGGCTGGCTTTCAATGCGGATCGCACCGCCCGACTGCTTGACGAAGTCATGCACCATGGCCAGCCCCAAGCCGGTGCCCAGGCCCGGCCGCTTGGTCGTGAAAAAGGGTTCGAACACCCGCGCCAGCGTTGCCGCGTCCATGCCTGCGCCATCATCGCTCACCTCGATGCGCACGTAGCGCCCCGCATCGACCTGCAGCGAAGCCGCACGCGTCTCGTCCAGCGCCTGGGCCGATGCGTTCACGCCGATCCGCCCTCGGGCCTGCGTCGCGTCGCGCGCATTGACGATCAGGTTGAGCAGTGTGTTCTGCAGCCGATGCGCATCGACCCAGGCCCACAGCGCAGCGGCACCGGCGGCGATGTCGAGCTGCCGGCTTTCGAGCAGCGAGCGCCGCAGCATCTGGCCGACCGACGCGATCAGCGGCGTCACATCGTTGGCCTGCGCCTTGAGCGCTTGCTTGCGCGAGAACGACAGCATGTTCTTGATCAGCTCGGCACCCCGCCGCGCGGCATCGGCCGCAGGTTCGACGAACTCGGCCACCGTCTCGTCGCCGGCGCGGGCAGCGGAAAGCGCGGCCAGGTTGCCGATGATGACCGTCAGAATGTTGTTGAAATCGTGCGCGAGGCCGCTGGTGAGCTGTCCCAGCACCTCCATCTTCTGGGCCTGCACCAACATCGCTTGAGCGCGCCTTTCTTCGGTGATGTCGAAGGTCAGATCGAAGCAGCCGGCCACCGAACCATCGGCCGTGATGTCCGGGATCAGCGTCGTGCGCGCCAGCACCTGGCGGCCGCCCAGGATGGCTGTCTCGTATTCGTAGGTCACTGCCTCTCCAGTCAGTGCGCGCACCACGTGATGGCGGATACCCGCATAGGTTTCGGCGCCAAGGTAGACCTTGGCGCCCGCCGCGCCGGGATTGGCGGGATCGAGGCCGAACCACTCGTGGTAGCCGCGGTTGATGTAGCGATAGACGCGGTCGCGGCCGAAGTAGCCGATCAGTGCCGGGATCGAATCGGTGATCAAGCGCATCTGTGCCTCGCTGCGGCGCAGTTCGGCGGTGCGCTCCGCCACGCGCGTCTCCAGCAATGCGTTGTGCAAGCCGATCATGCGCTCGGCGTTCTTCTGCGCGGTGATGTCTGAATACAGCGTCACGAAACCGTGCCCCGGCACCGGCACGCCGCGCACGCGCAGCACCGTGCCATCGGGTCGGGTGCGCTCGAATTCAAGCGGCTCGAAAGTGCGCGCGAGGCGCAAGCGGTCGTCGACGTATCCCTGCGGGTTGGCGCGACCGTACTCGCCGCTCTCGGCGTTGAAGCGCAGGAAACTTTCGAACTGCGCGCCGACATAGCCCATTTGCGGCGGGAAGCCGAGCAAACGCAGGAAGGTCTTGTTCCAGGCCAACATGCGCAGGTCGCTGTCGAACAAGGTGAAGCCCTGGTCGATCAGGTCAAGCGCAGCCTGCAGCGATTCGTAGCGCCTGACGCGGTCGTCCAGAGGGTTGGTGAAAGGCTCGCTCACGGTAGGCACGGGTGACGACTATCCCTTGGTCATGGCGCTGACTCTAATGGCCGGCATTCCCTGGGCGCGCTCGACGCAAACATTCGATACATTGTCTCGCGGCTCGTGAAAAGGTCGTGGCTCATCCTTGACTCCCTTGTCGCCCATGTCGTCCTCGCAAGCAGCGGGACACGAAGGCTTCAACCCGATGGAGACACGCATGAGCCCAACACCGACCGGCAACGCCGGCATCGAACCGCACGATGGACTGTCGCATGTCGTGGGTTCGACCGATCTGCCCTTGTCCGACACCACGATCTTCGGCCTGCTCGCCGACACCGCAGCGCGCTTTCCCGACCGTGCGGCGCTGGTGGCCCGGGAGCAAGGCGTGCGCTGGACCTGGCGTCAGTTCGAGACCGAGGTCAACCTGCTGGCCGCCGGGCTGGCCGCACTCGGCATGCGCCGCGGCGACCGGCTTGGCATCTGGTCACCGAACCGGTT
>JANOBL010000717.1:0-4130 GCA_031411635.1 Betaproteobacteria bacterium | reverse complement strand
GCCTGGCTGGCAGCGGCGGTGGCCAAACTTGGGGGGGGTGCGGTCGCGCCGGTGAAACGACGCAAGGCGGCAGCGGCACCCGCGACTGAACCCGCAGCACCGCCAGTGGCCAAACGTGCGGCGCGCAAACGGGCGGTCGCTGGCTGATCAGCTCAGCAACAAACCGAAGCACGGCGTTGCGCCTTCCCCCTGCAAGGGGGAAGGCAGGGATGGGGGTTCGCAGCTTGCCGCGCTACCGGCTTTCGACCCCCACCCCAACCCTCCACTTCGCCGCTTACAAGCGGCTCAGATTCGCCAGGCTAGGAACAGGACGCAGGTCCTGTTCCTCGTCCGGGCTCATCCCCCTGCAAGGGGGAGGGAGCCAACATCAAGCCAGGTAACGCGCCTCCAGGTGGGCGCGGTAGTGCACCGGGTTCAAGACCTCGCCAGTGGCACGCTGGGCCAGTTCATCGGTGGGCCAGCGGCTGGCGGGTTGCCAGATGTGCTGCTGCAACCAGCCAAACACCGGCGCCAGATCACCCGCCGTGATGCGTGCATCCAGGCCGGGCAGCTCGCGGCGCATCGTGGCAAACCACTGCGCGGCGTACATCGCGCCCAGCGTGTAACACGGAAAGTAGCCAAACATCGCCTCCGGCCAGTGCACGTCCTGCATCGCGCCGTCGCGGTGGTTGCCCCGGCTGTCCAGGCCGAGCAAAGCGGCCATGCCTTCGTCCCACAGCGTGGGCACATCCTCGGGCTCGATTTCGCACTCGATCAACCGGCGCTCGATGTCGTAGCGCAGCATCACGTGCGGCGCGTAGGTCAGCTCGTCGGCATCCACCCGGATCAGCCCCGGCGCCACCCGGGTCACCAGCCGGCGCAGGTTTTCGGCCTCAAACGCTGGCTGGTCACCAAAGTGCTGTTGGATCATCGGCAGCAATTGCGCAACAAAACCCGGGTGCCGGCCCAACTGCATCTCAAAGCTCAGGCTCTGGCTTTCGTGGATGCCCATCGAGCGCGCCAATGACACTGGTTGGCCCAGCCAGGCACGCGGCCGGTTTTGCTCGTAGCGGCCATGGCCGGTTTCGTGGATCGCACCCAGCAGGCTGCTGATGAACTCGGCCGGGTCGTAGCGGGTGGTCAGGCGCACATCCTCGGGCACACCACCGGCAAACGGATGTGTGCTGATGTCCAGCCGGCCGCCGTTGAAATCAAAGCCCAGCCAGGCCATCACCTGCAGGCACAGCCTGCGCTGGGTGTCGACATCAAACGGCCCCAGCGGCTGGATCACCGCCTGGTGCTGCTGGCGCAAGCGCACCTGCTGGATCAGCCCCGGCAGCCATAACCGCAGATCGGCAAACAGCGGATCCAGCCGGGCACAGGTCATGCCGGGCTCGTAGCGGTCCAGCAAGGTGTCGTAGGGGCGCATGCCGCTGTCTTGCGACAGCAGCGTGGCCTCCTCACGCGCCACCGCCACCACGGCGCGGAAATTGGGCAGAAAGCCAGCCCAGTCGTTGGCCGGGCGCTGGCTGCGCCAGGCAAATTCACAGCGCGAGGTGGCCAACTGGCCACGCTGCACCAGGTCGGTGGGCAACGCGTTGGCGGCCCGCCACTCACGCTTGATCTCGCGCAGGTTGGCGCGCTGATGCTCGTCCAGCGGCTCTTGCTGGGCCTGGGACAGGGTGCTGGGCAGTGTTGGATCGGTGCGCAGCGTGTGCATCAACGTGGCCACCTCGGCCAGCGCGCCGGCCCGGGCCTCGGCGCCGCCGGCCGGCATCATCGCGGCCTGGTCCCAGTAGGCCATGCACTGCAAGTGGTCCAGATGGTGCAACCTGGTGAAGGTGAGGGCCAGTTGATCGTAGGCCGGGGTCAGCAGGCGCGTGGTCATGGTGGCATGGTGGCAAGGGGGCAAGGGGGCAAGGGGGCAAGGGATTGAAGCCTGCATTCTGCAGGTGTGCTGCGCCAAACAATGCCCCCAGAAGAGTGGATCGGCGGGGGGGTCAGCCTGCCACCGTGCCCGGAAACACCCACAGCAGCGCCGCCGTCATCGTGAAGTAGCGCGCAAACTTGCCCACCGCCATGTAGGCCACGCAGGGCCAGAACGGCAGCTTCAGCCAGCCCGCCACCGCGCACAGCGGATCACCCACCACCGGCAGCCACGACAGCAAGCAGCCCCGGGCGCCAAAACGCTGCAGCCATGACAGCGCCCGGGCCTGGGTGGGCGTTTGGTGTGTCACCCGCTCGTAGGCTTTTTCGGCGCCATAGCCCATCCACCAGGTGATGGCGCCGCCGATGGTGTTGCCCAGCGTGGCCACGCCCACCGCCGGCCAGAACAGCGATGGGTTGAGTTTGACCAGGCCAAACACCGCCGGCTCTGAGCCCAGCGGCAGCAAGGTGGCCGAAATCAGCGCCACGACAAACACCGTGGACAGCCCGAACTTGGGCAGCGCCAGCGCCGCCAGCAACAGGCTCAAATGGGTTTCCAGCCAGGCTTGCATCGCCTGGATGATAGGCCGCAGCAGGGCTGCAGCGGGGCCACGCAGGCCCCGCATGGGGCCATTTCGGCGCGCCCCCGGCCGCTATACTCCTGCCTCCTTTTTCAGCACCCGCATTGCCCCCTTTCCCCGCTGCCCAGACCATGCAAATCGGCCCTTACACGCTGCCGAACCGGCTGTTTGTTGCCCCGATGGCCGGGGTGACCGACCGGCCGTTCCGCCAGCTTTGCCGGCGCCTGGGGGCGGGTTATGCGGTCAGCGAGATGGTGACCTCGCGCAAGGATCTGTGGGCCTCGCTGAAAACCTCGCGCCGCACCGACCATGTGGGTGAGCCCGGGCCGATCGCGGTGCAGATTGCCGGCACCGACGCCGCGATGCTGGTCGAGGCTGCGGCCTACAACATCGACCGTGGTGCGCAGATCATCGACATCAACATGGGCTGCCCGGCCAAGAAGGTGTGCAACAAATGGGCCGGCTCGGCGCTGATGCGTGATGAGCCGCTGGCCATCGCCATCGTCGAGGCCGTGGTGGCCGTGTGTGCACCACGCAACGTGCCAGTGACCCTGAAGATGCGCACCGGCTGGTGCGACACCGAGCGCAATGCGCTGGCGCTGGCCCGCGCGGCCGAAAGCGCCGGTGTGGCGATGTTGACCGTGCATGGCCGCACCCGCGAGCAAGGCTACAAGGGCCAAGCCGAATACGATACCGTGGCGGCGGTAAAAGCCGCTGTGCGGGTGCCGGTGGTGGCCAATGGCGACATCGATTCGCCAGACAAGGCGGCCCAGGTGCTGGCCAGCACCGGCGCCGACGCGCTGATGATCGGCCGCGCCGCGCAGGGCCGGCCGTGGATCTTTCGCGAGATCAAGCACTTTCTGGCCACCGGCCACCATTTGGCCGCACCCGCCACCGCCGATGTCGGCCGCTGGCTGGTGGACCATCTGCACGAGCATTACGCGCTGTATGGTGAGTTCACCGGCGTGCGCAGCGCGCGCAAGCACATCGGCTGGGCGGTGCGTGCGCTGCCCGGGGGTGAGGCCTTTCGCGCGCTGATGAACCAGCTTGACGACATCGATCGGCAAGTGGCCGGCGTGACCGATTTTTTCGACCAACTGGCTGCAAAGCACCGGTGCTTGCCTGGCAACACACTGGCGGCCAACGACGACAGCCTAGAACGACAAGCATGAGCAAACAGCATGAGCAAAAAGGACATCGAAGCCTGCATCCGGGACAGCCTGGAGCAGTACTTCAAGGATCTGCGCGGCACGGAGCCCCACTCGGTGCACGCGATGGTGGTGGAGACGGTTGAAAAGCCCTTGCTGGAGGTGGTGATGAAACACGCCGATGGCAACCAGAGCAAGGCCGCCGAATGGCTGGGCATCAACCGCAATACGCTGCGCCGCAAGCTGCTGGATCACAAGCTGATCAAGTAGCGCCGGCAACCCCCGATCTCGCGATCCCGCACCCCCAACGTCACCATGACCACTGCCCTGCTCTCCGTTTCTGACAAGACCGGCATCGTTGAATTTGCCCAGGCGCTGCATCAACGCGGCATCAAGCTGCTGTCCACCGGCGGCACCGCCCGGCTGCTGGCCGATGCCGGGCTGCCAGTCACCGAGGTGGCCGAGGTCACCGGGTTTCCGGAGATGCTGGACGGCA
>JANOBL010000716.1:0-1779 GCA_031411635.1 Betaproteobacteria bacterium | reverse complement strand
CCGGCGTGATGGACGCCGCCCCCGCATCGTTCTTGATCGCGGCGGGGGCGGTGTCTTTGTTGCTGACGCCGCTGCTGCTGCGGGGCGCCGACCGCTGGTGGGTGCCCAGGCGGGCCGCGCGCGCGCCACGCCAAGGCCCGGCCAAACCGGCCGAGATCAACGAGCTGCAGCATGCGCCGGTGATCATTGCCGGCTTTGGCCGCTACGGCCAGGTGGTGGGGCGGCTGCTGAATGCCAACGGCTTGTCGGCCACCGTGCTGGAGCACGATGCCGAACAGGTGGAAACCGTGCGGCGCTTTGGCTGGCCGGTGTTTTATGGCGATGCCACCCGGCTGGATTTGCTGCGCACCGCCGGCGCGGCCAGCGCCAAGGTGCTGGTGCTGGCAATCGACGATGTGGTGCAAAGCCTGAAGGTGGCGGCGCTGGTGCGCGAGCATTTTCCGCAGCTCACGATCGTCGCGCGGGCGCGCAACGTCAGCCACTACAGCGGGCTGCGCAAGCTGGGCATAGCGTGGATCGAGCGCGAGACGCTGGACGCCTCACTGATGAGCGGACGCCGGGTGCTGGAGCTGATGGGCTGGCAGCCGCACACCGCGCGCAACCAGGCGCTGCGCTTTCGCCAACACACGATCGACCTGATCGAGCAGCAGGTCAAGCACCAGGGCGACGAGCAAAAGTTGATCGCGCTGGCCCAGCAGGGCCGCCAGCAGCTTGAAAGCATGTGGGCGCAAGAGCGCGAGCAGCGTGCCGCGCTGCGCAAGCGCCAGGGCTGGGCCGACGCCGGTGGCAGCCAGCCTGCGGACCAAGGCCCAGCCTGATCAGATCAACCCATAGGCCGCGTCAAACCAGGCTGCAGGCCTCGTCAAAGTCCAGCCGCGGGCTGCGTGCAAACACCTTGGCCGGGTTGCCCTGGCCCAGGGTGCAGATGAAGTTGGTCTTGACCGCCGTGCCGGCCCAGAACGTCGCATCCATCTTGGCCGCATCAAAGCCGCTCATCGGGCCGCAGTCCAGCCCCAGCGCCCGGGCCGCCAGGATCATGTAACCGCCTTGCAGGCTGGAGTTGCGCATCGCGGACTCCTGGATCACCGCGTCTTTGCCCACAAACCAGGGCCGTGCATCCACATGCGGAAACAGCTTGGGCAGATGCTCGTAAAACGCCAGGTCCATGCCGACGATCACGGTCACCGGCGCCTCGGTGATCTTGGCCACATTGCCGGACGACACACAGGCCAGCAGCCTGGTCTTGGCCTGCGCACTGCGCACAAACTGGAAGCGCGCCGGGCTGGTATTGGCCGCTGTGGGGCCCCACTTCAGCAACTCGTACAGCTCGCGCAATTGTGCGTCGGTGACCGGGTGATCGAGGTAGCCGTTCTGGGTGCGGGCATCGGTAAAAAGCTGGGCGGTGGTCACGGTCAAAGAGGTCATGGGCTTCCGTATCGGAGGAAAGAGTCAACCAGCCACAATTGTGAAATGTTCCAACCTTCACAGCATGACGTAAGGCGATTCTTCTGCGAGACCTGGCGCAAGCAGCGCAACAGCCTGCCGCTGGACGCCATGGAATTGATCGCCGCCGACTGGACTGCGCAGCACCCGGAATACCACGCCGACCTGGCCGACCTGGACGCCGCGCTGGCAGCGGTGTACACGGTGGACGAAGGCCGCACCAACCCGTTTTTGCACCTGGCGATGCATTTGTCGATTGCCGAGCAATGTGGCATCGACCAGCCCACCGGCATCCGCCAGGCGGTGGCGCTGCTGGCGGCGCGCCGCAACTCTTTG
>JANOBL010000715.1:0-3094 GCA_031411635.1 Betaproteobacteria bacterium | reverse complement strand
TCACCGGGTGCGTTGACGCCGCGGTTGGCGTCGGGGTAGTGGCCCATATGCGTGGTGGCGATCACCATATCGGCCTTGCCGCGCAGCTCGGGCACCACCTTGGCCGCCTCGGGGATGGGTTGGCGGATTTCGATGCCGCGGATGTTGTCGGGCAGCACCATCTTGTTGGTGTCGTCGGTGGTCAGGCCCATCACGGCGATCTTGTAGCCACCGCGCTCAAAGATGCGGTAGGGCTCGAACATCCGTTTGCCGTCCTGGTAGATGTTGGCCGCCAGCATCGGAAAGCCTATCCATGTGCGCTGTTTGGCCAGCACCGATGGGCTTTTGTCAAACTCGTGGTTGCCCACCGCCATCGCGTCGTAACCCAGCTTGTCCATGCCTTTGAAATCGGGCTCGGCATCTTGCAGGTCGCTCTCGGGCACGCCGGTGTTCACGTCGCCGCCGTCCAGCAGCAGCGAGTAGCCACCGGCCGCGGCCACCTCGGCGCGCAAACGGTCTATCAGCGTCTTGCGCGCGGCCAGGCCGTATTCACCATCGGCATTGGTCCAGAAGCGGCCGTGGTGGTCGTTGGTGTGCAGGATGGTCAGTTTCAGCGGCGGGCGGGGCGGCGGCGGGGTGGCGCAGCCGGGCAGTAGCAGGGCACCAAGCACGGCACCCGCCAGCGCCGTGAGTGCCGGGCGGCGTTGTTGCAAGCGGCTAACGATCATTTGGGTTTCTCCAGGGTCGTGGGGCAGCGCCTTGAAGCCGCAAAGCCTTAAAGCACCAGCGCCGGCACGATGGCCGCCAGCAGGCGCGCCGCCAGCGCGGCGGTGGCCTGTGCGGTGTTCAGCGTGTGGGCATGGCTTAGCGTCTCGGCGGCCATGCCGCTGCCCATGTTGGTGAGCATTGCCAGGCCCAGCACCTTCAGCCCGGCATGGCGGGCCAGGATGGTCTCGGGCACGGTGCTCATGCCCACCGCCTGGGCCCCCAGCAGGCGCAGCATGCGGATCTCTGCCGGGGTTTCAAACTGCGGGCCCAGCACCCAGGCGTACACACCTTCGTGCAGCTCGATGCCTTCGGCTTCGGCGGCGGCGGCGGCCTGGTCGCGCAGCGTTGCGTCGTAGGCGGCCGACAGGTCGATGAAGCGGCTGGCGCCGGGCTCGTCGTGCAGCGGGGTGCGCTGCACGATGTTCAGGTGGTCGCTGATCAGCATCAGCGAGCCGGGTGGCATGTGCGGCTCCAGGCTGCCGGCGGCGTTGGTCAATAACACGGCGGTGCAGCCCAGCGCCGCCAGCGTGCGGATGGCGCCTTTCATGCCGGCGGCATCGCCGGCTTCGTAGGCGTGTTTGCGGCCACGCAGCAGGGCAACCCCAACACCGGCTATGCGGCCCAGGCGCAGGCTGCCGGCATGGCCGGCCACACCCAGCAGCGGAAACGCCGGCAGCTCGGCATACGGGATGTCGATGGGCTCGCTGACCAGGTTGGTGATGCCGTCCCAACCCGAGCCCAGCACGATGCCCAGCTTGGGCGCCAGGCCAGGGGCGCGGGACTGGATGTGGGCGACGCTGCGGGTGATGGCGTCTTGCAGCAGTTCAGGGCTCATGGTTTTGCATCATGGCAGCAGATCATGACGCCAGGTGCCCGGGCCCAAAGCTGGCCGGCAGCAACTGGCCCAAGGTGAAGCGGGCACGCACGCTGTGCAGGTCGGCCGCCCAGACGGGCGCATCGTCGGCGGCAAATTCACGCAGGCGCTGGCGGCAGCCGCCGCAGGGGGTCACAGGAGGGTCGTCCACACCCCCGGCCACCCCCACCACCACGGCAGCCAGGATGCGCGTGCCACCGGCCAGCACCAAATGGGCGATGGCCGAGGCCTCGGCGCATTGGCCTTGGGGGTAGGCGGCGTTTTCGATGTTGCAGCCGGCATGCACGCGGCCTTGTTCGTCCAGCAGCGCGGCACCCACCGCAAAACGTGAATACGGTGCGTAAGCGTGTTCACGCGCGGCACGCGCGGCGGCCAGCAGTTGCTGCATCACCGAGTCATCCACAACCCCATCCACAACCCCATCTACCGCCATTCAGCGCTCCTTCACGTAGGGGATGCCCAGCGCGGCCGGTGCACGCGATCGGCCGATAAAACCGGCCAGCAGCACCACGGTCATCACATACGGCAAGGCCTGGATCGCCTGCACCGGCACCGCACCGCCGCCCAGCGCGGCCGGCAGCACCACGCCCTGCAAACGGATCGCCACCGCATCGAGAAACCCAAACAGCAAACAGGCCCACAGCGCGCCCACCGGATGCCATTTGCCAAAGATCATCGCCGCCAGCGCCATGTAGCCTCTGCCGGCTGTCATGTGCGGCACAAAGTTGGCGTTTTGCGCCAGCACCAGGTAGGCGCCGGCCAGCCCGCACAACACGCCGTTGCCAGCCAGCGCGCCGTAGCGCAGGCCTTTGACCGACAGGCCGGCCGCATCCACCATCGCCGGGTTGTCGCCAGTGGCGCGCAGCCGCAGGCCCAGCCGGGTGCGGTACAGCCCCCACCAGACCGCCGGCACCAGCGCCAGCGCCAGGTACACCAAACCGTTGTGGCCCAACAAGCCCGCACCCAGCACCGGGCCCAGCAGCGGCACCGCCATCAAAGACGCGGCCAAACCAATCAGCCAGGGCGACAACCGCACCGCATCGGGCAGCGGCGGTGTCTGCCCGCCTTGCTTGAACCAGGCGATGCCCAGCACGATGGTCAAACCGGCGGCGATCATCGACAAGGCCATGCCCATCACCACCTGGTCGCCGGTGTGGCTGACGCAGGCATAGCCGTGCAACATCGACAGGGCCACGCCCACGCCCAACGCGGCTGCCAGCGCCAGCGGCAACGAGCCGCTGAACGCACCCGCCGCACCGGCGGCAAACGCGGCCAACAGCATCTTGCCCTCCAGCCCCAGGTCGATCACGCCCGAGCGCTCGCTCAACAGGCCGGCCAATGCACCCAGGATCAGCGGCGTGCTCACCCGCAAGGTGGACGCCAGCAGCCCGCCCAGCATCGCCTCATCCATGGCCGGCCCCGGCCAGTGTTGGCGCGCGTGGTGTCAGCAGCATCACCACCCGCGCCAGCGCC
>JANOBL010000714.1:0-2675 GCA_031411635.1 Betaproteobacteria bacterium | reverse complement strand
CATCCTGGACCCGAACAACGGCAAGGTCTACAAGCTGCGCCTGAAACCGCTGGACGGTGGCAAGAAGCTGGAGGTGCGGGGCTACATCGGCCCGTTCTACCGCAACCAGCAGTGGTTGCGCGTCGAGTGACGCGTTTGCCTGTGAAATCAACGGAGTCAACATGAATCGATTCAACGTGCGCAAGGTGGCCGTGCTGGGTGCTGGCGTGATGGGCGCGCAGATTGCGGCCCACCTGGTCAATCTGCGGGTGCCGGTGCTGCTGTTTGACCTGGCCGCCAAAGTGGGGCCGAAAAACGGCACCGTGCTGAAGGCGCTGGACGGCTTGAAAAAACTCAAGCCCTCGCCGATCGGTGTGGTGGCCGACCTGGCGCTGATCCAGCCCGCCAATTACGACGAGCACCTGGCCTTGCTGGCCGAATGCGATCTGGTGATCGAGGCGATTGCCGAGCGGCTCGACTGGAAGCTGGACCTGTACACCCAGGTGGCGCCGCACCTGGCGCCGCATGCCATCGTGGCCAGCAACACCTCGGGGCTGTCGATCACCAAGCTCAGCGACGTGCTGCCCGAGGCGATCAAGCACCGCTTCTGCGGCATCCATTTTTTCAACCCACCGCGCTACATGCAACTGGTGGAGCTGATCCCCACACCCGGCACCGACGCAGCCATCCTGGATCAGTTGGAGAGCTTTGTCACCCGTTGCCTGGGCAAGGGCGTGGTGCGGGCCAAGGACACGCCCAACTTCGTGGCAAATCGTATTGGCATCGCCGGCATGCTGGCGACGATCCAGGAGGCGCAGAACCACGGCCTGGGCTACGACGTGGTGGATGACCTGACCGGCAAGAAGCTGGGCCGGGCCAGCAGCGGCACTTTCCGCACCGCCGATGTGGTGGGGCTGGACACGCTGTTGCATGTGATCAAGACCTTGCAGGACAACCTGCAAGCGGACCCGTTTTATCCGAGTTATGCCACGCCCCCGGCGCTGGCCACGCTGATTGCGGCCGGTGCGCTGGGCCAGAAAGCGGGCGCCGGTTTTTACAAGAAGGTGGGCAAGGACATCCAGCGCTTTGACCCCGCCAGCGGCGGCTACGTGCCTGCGGGCGGCAAGGCCGATGTGATCATCGACCGTATCCTGAAAAAGCCCGCTGCTGAGCGGCTGAAACTGGTGCGCGAGTCCAGCAACCCGCAAGCGCAGTTTCTGTGGGCAATCCACCGCAACGGCTTTCACTACGCGGCGGTGCACCTGGCCGAAGTGGCGGACAGCGCGCGTGAAGTGGACCTGGCGATGCGCTGGGGCTTTGGCATGAAACAGGGCGTGTTCGAGCTGTGGCAGGACGCCGGCTGGCGGCAGGTGGCCGAGTGGGTGCAGGCCGACATCGACGCTGGCAAGGCCTTGTGCAACGCCCCACTGCCGGCCTGGGTGTTCGACGGTCGCATGGGGGTGCATACGCCCGAAGGCTCGTGGAGCGCTGCGCAGGGCAAGACCATCCCGCGCTCAACGCTGCCGGTGTATGCACGCCAGTACTTTCCCGAATCACTGCTGGGGGAGGGCGCCAAGCCGGCCATCACCGCCGGCACCGAGGTCTACAAAAACGACGAGATCCGGCTCTGGACGCTGGACGGCCAGGTGCTGATCGCCAGCATCACCAGCAAGATGCACTTGATCGGCCCGGGTGTGATCGAGGGCTTGTTGAAGGCGGTGGAACTGGCCGAGGCCGGCTTCGACGGCCTGGTGATCTGGTCGGGCGACGAGCCGTTTTCGGCCGGCGCCAACCTGGAGGCGATGCTGCCCACCTTCATGAAGCTGGGCGCCAAGGGCATCGCGCCCGAGATCAAGAAGCTGCAGGACGCCTTGCTGCGGGTGCGTTATGCCGGCGTGCCCACGGTGGCGGCAGTGCGCGGCCTGGCGCTGGGCGGGGGCTGCGAGATTGCGGTCCACTGCGCCAAACGGGTCGCGCACATGGAGAGTTACGTCGGCCTGGTGGAGGTGGGTGTGGGCCTGATTCCGGGCGGTGGTGGCCTGACCTACATCGCCCGCCGCGCCGCAGAAAACGCCGCTGCTGCCGCCAGCACCGACCTGCTGGCCTTTGTCAAGGAAGGCTTCACCGCCGCGGCCACCGCCAAGGTGGGCAGCAGCGCGCTGGAAAGCCGGCAACTGGGCTACCTGCTGGACAGCGACGTGCTGGTGGCGCACAAGGACGAGCTGCTGTTCATCGCCATCGAACAAGCCAAGGCGATGGCGGCCAGCAACTGGCGCGCGCCGCAGAAAGCGATGTTTCCGGTGGCCGGCCGCTCGGGCATTGCGACGATCCAGGCCCAGTTGGTGGGCATGCGCGATGGCGGCTTCATCAGCGCCCACGATTTCCACATCGGCAGCCTGATCGCCGACGTGGTGTGCGGCGGCGATGTGGATCCCGGCTCGCTGGTGACGGAGGAGTATTTGATGGCGCTGGAGCGCAAGCATTTCTGTGCGCTGCTGGAGCACCCGAAAACCCAGGAGCGGATCATGGGTTTGCTGCAGACCGGCAAGCCGGTTCGCAATTGACCACCCCCGAAGCGCCTTCGGCGCTCCCCCTCCAGGGGGCGCCGCCAGCGGCCCGGCAGAGCCGGATCCGCGGCGGCCGCTTGATGCGCCGGTTCAACACCATCCTGCGCTGCCTGATCGCGCGCGCCTGCG
>JANOBL010000713.1:0-6958 GCA_031411635.1 Betaproteobacteria bacterium | reverse complement strand
AGCCGGTGATCGGCAGCCGCGCCAACATCCAGCGCTTCAAGCGCGCTGACCTGGTGGCCGAGGCGCTGGGGGCCGAGGTCAATGCCCACACCGACAAGGACCACACCGCCTTCCACATGCGCGGCCTGGGTGAGCATGCGCCGCAGTTTGTGCAATTGCTGGGCGAGCTGGTGTGCCAGGCCACGTTTCCAGAAGACGAACTGGGGCGCGAGCGCGAGGTGCTGCTGCACGAACTGGCCGAGGACGAGGACGATCCGATGTCCAGCGCGTTCAAGCTGTTCGACAGCGCCTGTTTTGGCAGCCACCCGCTGGCCCGGCCGGTGATCGGCAGCCGCCGCAACATCCAGCGCTTCAGCCGGGCCGATCTGGTGGGCCATGTGCAGCGCCACTACACCGGCGCCAACCTGGTGGTGGCGGCGGCCGGCGCCATCGATGTGGCGGCGGTGCAGCGCCAGGCCCAAGCCTGTTTTGGCGCCATGCCAGCCGGCCAGCCGAATCTTTTGGCGCCGGCCACCTGGCTGGGCGGCCAGCGCGCCCGGTCCCAGGCCGGCAGCAGCCAAACCCATGTGGTGCTGGGCTATGCGCTGCCAACGCTGCAGGCCGACGACGCAGTGGGCGCGGTGGCCGCCACGCTGCTGGGTGAGGGCATGAGTTCGCCCTTGATGGACAAGCTGCGGGAGCAGCGCGGCCTGGTGTATTACGCCGCTTGCTCGGCCGATGTGATCGACAGCGCTGGCCAGTTTGTCATTGAGGCGTCCACCTCACCGGGCCAACTGGACGATTGCCTGGCCGCGCTGGCGGCGCTGGTGGCCGCCCAGGCCGATGGCATCGATCCACAAGACCTGGCGCGGGCGCGCAACCAGCTTCGTGTGCGCCGGCTGCACGGGCTGGAGAAACCCGGCCGGGCCTTGGAAGCCGCCGCGCTGGACTTGCTGGTGCTGGGCCGGCTGCGCCCGCACGGTGAAGCGCTGGCGCGCGCGCAAGCCGTGAGCGCGGCACAACTGCGCGAGGCCTTTGCCCGCATGCTGGCGGCCGGCCCGGCCTTGGCACTGAGCGGGCGGGTGCCGCGTGGCAGCGCGCAGCGCGCGCAGCAGATTTTGGGCCGCCAAGCCTTGGCCTAACGGCCGTAATGACAAAGACATTACGTCGTGTTATGTTCCACCCACCCAAACACAGGCCGCCCCGATGACAACCACCAGCACGCCCGAAGCGCCGCGTCGCGACACGCTGAACCTGCGCATTGCCAGCGCAGAACGCCATTTGATCGACCGTGCGGCAGCGGCGGTGGGCACCACGCGCACCGATTTCATCCTCAGCGCGGCACGGCGTGCGGCCGAAGACACCTTGCTGGACCGCGCCATCGTGTCGGTCAGCCCGCAGGCCTATGCCCAGTTTCTGGCCCGGCTGGATGCGCCACCGCAGCCCAATGAGCGGCTGCGCAAGACCATGCAGGCCGCTGCGCCCTGGACCGTGGGCTGATGCTCCGTGCGCCCGAACCCTTGACGGCGCAGCACGGCTTGGCGGCTTTTGACGGCGGCGTTGCGTCGTTGAACGACTGGCTGAAGCGCCGTGCGCTGCAAAACCAGGCCAGCGGGGCCAGCCGCAGCTTCGTCTGTGCCGACAGCGCCGGTCAGGTGATGGCGTATTACGCGCTTGCGTCCAGCGCCATCGTTGCCTCGGTGGCGGCGGGCCGGTTTCGGCGCAACATGCCGGACCCGATTCCGGCGGTGGTGCTGGCAAGGCTGGCCGTCGCCAAAAGCCACCAAGGCCAAAGCCTGGGCCGCGCCTTGTTTCAGGACGCCGGGCGCCGCGTGATCCATGCTGCCGACGCGATCGGAATTCGCGGCATGTTGGTGCACGCGCTGTCCGAAGAAGCCAAGGCGTTTTACCTGAAGCTGGGTTTCGACCCCTCGCCGCTGGAGCCCATGACCTTGATGGTCACGATTGCCGATCTGCGAACGGCGGCTGGCTGACACCGGGGCGAAGGGCAGCGTGCGGTTTCAGGCCTGCGGTTTCAGTCCACCGGGTCGTCACCCGGCCGTTCACCCGACTTGCGCCCGGCAAACATCGTCCACCAGACGATCAGCACCAGCAACAGCAGTGCGCCCAACGCTTCCAAGACAATCAACCACATGACCCGATTATCCCGAGGCTTGGCACTGCTGGCCGCTGCCGGCTGGCTGGCCTGGCTGGGGGGCTGCGCGGTGGCGCCGCCGCTGCCGTCGACGCCACCTGCGGCGCCCGAGCCCGGGGCCCAGGCCGAGCCGCCCACACCCCCCGCGCTGCCGGCCCAGCCCGCAGTCAGCCTGCTGCGGCCCCGCGCGCGCTGGGTGCCGGTGGACTGGCCCGCCTTGCCCGGCTGGACCGACGACCGCAGCGCCGAGCTGTGGCCCGCGCTGCGCGCCGGCTGCGCCAGGCCCGCGCCGGGTTGGGCGGCGGTGTGTGCCCGCGTGGCGCTGTTCAACCCGCCCGACGACGGTTTTGCACGCGATTTTCTGCAGCGCGAGTTGCAGGCTTACCGGGTGGAATCGCTGGACGGCCAGGACCTGGGGCTGGCCACCGGCTACTTCGAGCCGCTGGTGGCCGCCAGCCGGCGGCCCAGGCCCGGCTTCACGGTGGCGCTGCACAAACCGCCCGCCGATCTGGCCAGCCGCAAGCCGTACTGGACACGCCAGCAACTGGACGGCAGCGCTGCGCTGCGTGGCCAGGAGATCGCCTATGTCGCCAGCGCAATGGATTTGCTGGTGCTGCAGATCCAGGGCTCGGGCCGGTTGCGCATCAGCGAGCCCGACGGCAGCGAGCACACCGTGCGGCTGGCGTTTGCCGGCCACAACGACCAGCCCTACAAATCGGTGGGGCGCTGGTTGATCGACCAGGGTGAACTGAAGGCCGATGGCGCCAACTGGCCGGCCATCCGCGATTGGGGCCAGCGCGCCGCGCCCGAGCGGCTGCAGCAAATGCTGTGGAGCAACCCGCGGGTGGTGTTTTTCCGCGAAGAGGCACTGCCCGACGAAGCACCGGGCATCCCCACCGGCCCACGCGGCGCCCAAGGCGTGCCGCTGAGCGCCGGCCGCTCGGTGGCGGTGGACCCACAAGCCGTGCCCTATGGCAGCGTGCTGTGGCTCGACACCACCGAGCCGCTGTCGGCCACGCCGCTGCGCCGGCTGGTGATGGCGCAGGACACCGGCAGTGCAATCACCGGCGCGGTGCGGGTGGATTATTTCTGGGGCACCGGTGATGCGGCCGAGCAGCAGGCCGGCCGCATGAAGCAGGCGCTGCGGCTGTGGGCGCTGTGGCCGCGCTGAGCACGCTGTGGTTCAGGCCAGCGCGGCCACCTGCACCACCAGCTCATCACGGCTGACATCGGTGTTGAGGTGCAAGCTGTCAGCGGCCTCATCGGCGCCCGGCCATTCGGCAATCTGCTGCTGAAACGCCAGCACCTGGGGTGTGGCGTCGGACGGGTCGTCGTCGGCAAGCTGGCGCTGGTGCAGCCGGGCCTGCAGCACCGCCGTGGGCGCCTGGCACAGCAGCAGCGTGAAGGCGGCACCGTGCTGCGCCGCCACCGCACGCATCGCGTCACGCTCGCTGCGGCGCAGGCTGGCGGCATCCACCACCACCGCCACCCCGGCGGCCAGCGTCAGCGCCGCCAGCTCGGCCAGCCGCTCGTAAGTGCGCCGGTTGGCATCGGCGCTGTACAGCCCGGGCACCGCACGGGCCAGCGGTGGCGCTGCAAACAGCCGTTTGCGCTCAACATCGGCACGCAGCCGCACCGCGCCGATGCGCGGTGCCAGCAGGCCTGCCACCGTGCTCTTGCCGGCGCCGGACAGGCCGCAAGCCAGCACCAGGCGCAGCGCAGGTGGCGCCGGCACGCCGTGGGCCCCCGGGCCGGGCAAGCCAGCCAGCGTCAGCGCCAGGCCCAGGTAAGCGTTGGCACTGGCCAGCGCCGTCCGGGGCAGCGGGCCGGTGCTGTCTGGCGCGGCCTGGGCGGCCAGCAGCATGGCCTTGGCCCGCCCCATCGCCCGCAACACCGCCCACCAGGCCAGCAGCGGCAATGCCGCGTGGTCGCCGCTAGCCTCCAGCGCGGCGCTGATGAAGCGCCAGGCCAATCGCGGCAAGCCTTGGGCCAGCAAATCCATGTAGACAAAGGCCAGGTCGCCAACGGTGTCGGTGTGGCGCAAGGTGTCGTTGTGTGCCAGCGCATCAAACAGCAGCGGCGCGCCGTCGACCCAGACGATGTGGGCCAGGTGCAGGTCCCCATGCACCTCACGCACATGGCCAGTGCGGCAGCGCAGGCCCATCAGCCCGGCCAGGCGGGCACCGGTGGCCGCCAGCCAGTGCTGCAAGGCCGCCACCGCCAGCGCCTGTGGCCCGTCCGGCGCGCCGCAAGCCGCCAACAGCGCCAGCAACTCGTCGGCGGTTTCGCGCGCCCAGTGGCCACTTGGCTCGGACCGGCCAAAACCGGGCGGCGCCGGGCTGAGCTGGCTGTGGAACCGGGCCACGGCGTCGGCCAGGCTGTCGATCATCGCGGGCGTCAGCGCACCGGCCTGGGCCAGCCGGTCCAGCCGCTGGCTGTCGTCGAAGCGGCGCATCTGCAGCGCCCAATCGATCACCGGGCCGACTGTGGGGCCACCCGCACCCGGCCCGGTGATGCGTGGGCCATCGGCGGTCTGGCGCACCGCCACCACCGCCAGGCAGTGGCGCGGCGCGGTGCGGCGGTTCAGCCGCAGTGCTTGCTCGCAGGCCTCCTGCCGGGCAGCCAGTGTGGAGAAATCCAGCCGGCCGTGGCGCAGCGGTTTCATCAGCTTGTAGACCAACGCGCCCACCAGCAGCAGCGAGGATAACGGCATGTCGAGCAGGCCCACCTCCCCAGCCGCTGGGCCAATCGCCCCGGGCTGGCGCAATGCGGCCACCAGGGCCGCATGCGCACTCAGCGCGGCGGCGCCATCCAACAGCGGGGCCACCGGCAGCGATTCGGACAACGCAGAGATCGGGTGGTAGGACATCGGCAAACAACTCCTTGTGCCATCGTCTCCCCTGACCGTTGTTTTGGCCGCGCCCACTGTCACGGCTTGCACCGAAGCGGGCAATCCAGATCAACCCCTTGCCAACACCGCACGCTGCAAATGCGCCAGCGGCAGCACCGCGCCGGCCTTGACCTCGCCCAGCGAAAAGCTGGTGTGGATGTCCTTGACATTGGGCAGCTTGAACAAGGTGTTCATTGCCCAGTGGGAATAAGCGTCCAGGTCGGTGGTCAGCACCTGCAGCTCAAAGGTGCCGGCGCCGCTGATGTAGTGGCAGGTCAGCACCTCGGGCAGCGCGCGGATCGCGTCTTCCAGCGCATGCGTGGCCTCGGCGTTGTTGCGCTCGGCATCCACCCGCACAAAAGCCAGCGCACCCAGGCCGATGCGGCGGCGGTCGATCTCGGCCCGGTAGCCGGTGATGATGCCCTGCGCCTCCAGCCATTTGACACGCCGCCAGGTGGGCGCGGCCGACAAGCCGATGCGGGTGGCCAGCTCGGCATTGCTCAAGCGCGCGTCGCGCTGCAATTCATCAAGGATCGCCACATCCCAGCGGTCCAGGCTGGCGCCGTGGGCCTCGTCAGACTCTGCCGGTGCCGTCAGCGTTTTCCCAGGCTTTGCGCTTTTGAGCGCGTTTCTTTCCCGAATTGGCATTTTCACCCTATGTTTCTTGCCAGGAGTATCGCCACAAGGATCAACAAAGAAAAGACTTCGCGGGCCTGATTTCCTACACTTCTGTCATCCCTGTCTGGAGTTGCCCACCATGAACGCCCCTCTGCCCGAGTCCATCCGCCTGGCCCTGGAAAAGGTCTCGCTGGACGACAAATACACGCTGGACCAGGGCCGCGCTTTCATGAGCGGGGTGCAGGCCTTGGTGCGGCTGCCGATGCTGCAGCGCCAGCGGGATGCCGCCTTGGGGCTGAACACCGCCGGCTTCATCAGCGGTTACCGCGGCTCGCCATTGGGCGGCTACGACCAGGCGCTGTGGGCGGCCAAAAAGCATCTGGCGGCGCAGAACATCGTGTTCCAGCCGGGTGTCAACGAAGAGTTGGCCGCCACCGCCGTGTGGGGCTCGCAGCAACTGGAGTTCGATGCGGCCAACAAGAAGTTCGACGGTGTGTTTGGCCTGTGGTACGGCAAGGGCCCGGGCGTGGACCGCTGCTCCGACGTGTTCAAGCACGCCAACATGGCCGGCACCGCGCCGCACGGCGGGGTGATCGCGCTGGCCGGCGACGACCATGTGGCCAAGAGCAGCACCGCGGCGCACCAGAGCGACCACATCTTCAAGGCCTGCGGGCTGCCGGTGTTTTTTCCCAGCAGCGCGCAAGGCATCCTCGATCTGGGCCTGCATGCGTTTGCGATGAGCCGCTTCTCGGGTGTGTGGACCTCGATGAAGACGATCCAGGAGGTGGTGGAGTCGTCCGCCAGCATCGATGTCTCGGCGGATCGGGTCAACATCATCCTGCCCACTGACTTCCAGATGCCACCGGGCGGCCTGCACATCCGCTGGCCCGATGTGGCGCTGGTGCAGGAGGCGCGGCTGTTCGACTTCAAGTGGTATGCGGCGCTGGCCTACATCCGGGCCAACAAGCTGAACCACAACGTGATCAGCGGCCCGAACGACCGCTTCGGCATCATCGCCAGCGGCAAGGCCTTCAACGACACGCGCCAGGCGCTGGCCGATCTGGGGCTGGACGACGACACCTGCCGGCAGCTCGGCATCCGGCTGCACAAAGTCAACGTGGTGTGGCCGCTGGAGGCCACGATCACGCGTGATTTTGCGCAAGGCCTGCAAGAGATCCTGGTGGTGGAAGAAAAACGCCAGGTCATCGAGTACCAGGTGAAAGAGGAGTTGTACAACTGGCGGCCCGATGTGCGGCCCAATGTGCTGGGCAAGTTTGACGAGCCCGAGGGCGACAGCAGCGGCGGTGAATGGAGCC
>JANOBL010000712.1:0-1874 GCA_031411635.1 Betaproteobacteria bacterium | reverse complement strand
GCCCACCTGCCGCCCGGCACGGTGCTGGACAACGCCTTTACCCGCCGCATCCGGATGATCGTGCTGCGCGGCCCCGAGGCCGGGCTCAACACCTGGGTTACCGAGCAGCGCGATGTCTGGGCCGATTTCAAGCGCCTGTTTGGCGACGAGGCCGAAGCCGTGCCGCCGCTGGTGGGCGTGGCAGTCGGCGCGGATGCCGACAACACGCTGGCGCACAGCGTGGCTTATCTGGGCGGCATCACGCTGGATTGAGCCAGCCCGGCCTCAATGCCCACCCACCACCACCGGCACCTCTTGCGCTGGCGGCGTGTTGCGGCTGCGACCACAGCGCACGATGCCGTCGATCATCACCATGCCCACACCCGGGATGTCGCCGAGCTGCACACTTTGCAACAGCGTGCGGCCGGCGCTGTGCTGGGCGCGGTCCATGAAGACGAAGTCGGCGGCGCGGCCCACCTCGATCAGCCCGCAGTTCAGTTGACGGATGCGCGCGGTGTTGCCGGTGGCAAAGCAGAACACCAGCTCGGCCGGGATGTTGCCCAGGCTGGACAGCAGCGCGATCAGCCGCAGCACGCCCAGCGGCTGCACACCCGATCCGGCCGGCCCGTCGGTGCCCAGGATCACCCGGTGTGGGCACTTGAGCTGCAGCGCGGCCTGGGCGGCGGCGATGGCCACCCGCTCGTTGCCGTTGTGCACGATCTCGATCGCCCGGCTGCTCTTCTCGCACAGCTCGCACACATCGGCCTCGGGCAGGCTGGTGTGACCGCCGTTGATGTGGCCTATGACGTCGGCATCGGCTTCCAGCACCACATCTTTGTCGATCAGGCCCGAGCCCGGGATGCTGGGGCCACCGGTGTGGATCGTGCTTTGCATGCCGTGCTGGCGCGCCCAGGCCACCATTTGCCTGGCTTCGTAGCCGGCCTTGACGCTGCCCAGGCCCACCTCGCCCAGCAGCGAGACACCGGCCGCTGCCAGCTCGGCAAAGTCGCTCTCGACCATGCCTTTTTCGATGATCGGCGCGCCCGCCAGCACCTTGACACCAGCGGGGCGAAAGTTGTCAAAAGCGCGCTGCGCGGTGATCGCCAGCGCTTTCAGGCCAACAATGTCCTTGGGCCGGCCGGGCAAGTGCACCTCGCCGGCCGAGATCATCGTGGTGACGCCGCCGTGCAGCGTTGATTCGATCCAGCCGAGCTGGTTTTGGCGCGGTGTCCAGTCGCCAAACACCGGGTGCACATGGCTGTCGATCAGGCCGGGCGCCACACAGGTTTGGCGGGCGTCGATCAGCGTGGTGGGCTGACTGGTGTCCAGGTCCTTCTCGCGGCCCAGCGCCGTGATCAGGCCGTCGATCACGACGATGGTGTCGGCCTCCAGGATAGGCTGGGCTATGTTGCCCGAAAGCAGCAGCCCGATGTTGCGGATCACCACCTTGCCGGATTTGTCACTGCTTGCCAGATCGGCCATGGGTTTTGCTCCAGCGTTGAATGAACAGGCTTATGCCGGCGCCCGGCACACGGTGCGCTGCACCGCATCGACAACAAACGCTTCCCAATGCGCCAGCGCGGCCGGCGCCTCCAGGTTCTCGCCCAGAAACGACGACAGCGTGTAGCGGTTGCTCAAGTAAAAGTAGGCCATCGACGCGATCATCAGGTAGACATCGCGGGCATTCAAGTCGGCACGAAACACACCTTGTTCGGCGCCGCTGCGCAGCACGCTGTCGGTGATCGCAATCACCGGCGACGAGTATTCACGCGCTTTCGGGCTCTTGCCGATGTGCTTGCCGCGCAGCAGGTTCTCGGTGTTCAGCAAGGTGATGAACTCGGGGTTCTTCTGGTAGTACACCCAGACGAAGCGGATCACATCACCCAGCGCCTGCT
>JANOBL010000711.1:0-2467 GCA_031411635.1 Betaproteobacteria bacterium | reverse complement strand
AAAGACCGCTACGGCCGCACCGTGTTTGCCCAGCAAGGCGGCTTGCTGGCTGCCCGGGTGCAGTACGACAAAGGCCAGCAAGCAGGCAGTGATCACCCACGTGATCAGGTTGCCGTATTGCTTCCAGAAAGCCTTGAGATCGTCGAGTTGTTCCTGCTCTTGCAGGTCGAGTGCGTTCGCCATGAAAACCCTGTTGTCGGTGCTGCCCGGGCCAAACCTTGGATTATGCGTTGCGCAGTTCATGCGCCCAGCCGGCCACATCGGCCAGCGGGCGCAGCACCTGGGCAGCAGCGGCGTCGCGCAATGGCTTGACAGCCACCATGCCTAACGTCAGCTCGTTGCCACCAAACACCAGTGCATGGCGCGCACCGCTGGCATCGGCTTTTTTGAACTGGGATTTCATGCTGCCCAGGCCGGCGCTGCCACCGGCATGCATGACCACCGCCACGCCGGCCGCGCGCAAGGCCTCGAGCGTGGCGATGGCCAGCGCCAGCGCGCTGGCATCGGGCAGCACCGCGTAGGCATCGGGCGGCACGATGGGTGGCTCGATCTTGTTCTGCGCCAGCAGGTCCAGCACCCGCTCCAGCCCCATGCCCCAGCCCACACCCGGCGCCGGTTTGCCGCCGATCAGTTCCACCAGTCCGTCGTAACGCCCACCGCCGCAGATCGTGCCCTGCGCACCCAATTGGTTGCTGATCCACTCAAACACCGTGTGGGTGTAGTAATCCATGCCGCGCACCAGGCGTGGGTTGACGCTGTAGGGCTGGCCCACCGCGTCCAGTGCGGCCTGCACGGCGCCCAGGTGGGCCAGCGAGGCTTGGCCCAAAAAGCCCATCAACTGCGGCGCGCCATTGACCAGGGCCTGCATCGACGGATTCTTGGTGTCCAGGATGCGCAGCGGATTGCTGTGCAGCCGGCGCTGGCTTTCAGCGTCCAGTTGATCGGCATGGGCTTCAAAGTAAGCGATCAGCGCGGCGCGGTGGGCGCGGCGCTCTTCCGGCACACCCAGGCTGTTGATCTCCAGCCGCACGTCGGCAAGGCCCAAATCGCGCCACAGCGCACGCGCCATCAGGATCACCTCGGCATCGGTCTCGGGGCCGCCAAAGCCCAGCGCCTCCACCCCTACCTGGTGGAACTGGCGGTAACGCCCACGCTGCGGCCGCTCGTGGCGGAACATGGCGCCGATGTAGAACAGCCGCTTGCCACCGTCGTACAGCATCGAATGCTCGATCGCCGCACGCACCACACCGGCGGTGTTTTCCGGCCGCAAGGTCAAGGCATCACCGTTCATCGAGTCGGTGAACGAGTACATCTCTTTCTCGACGATGTCGGTCACCTCACCCAGGCCACGCACAAACAGCGGCGTGGGCTCGACGATCGGCGTGCGGATGTTGGCGTAGCCGTAACGCCGCATCAGCGAGCGCACCTTGTCTTCCAGCCATTCCCAGCTTGCGGACGCTGGCGGCAGGATGTCGTTCATGCCTTTGACGGCTTGCAGGGGTTCTCTCATGGGGTCCAGACCAACGGGTGGTGTCGTGGTGTCAAGCGGACGCCGCGGAACCGGCTCAGCCGGGCCGCTGGCGTCGCCCCCTGGGGGCAGCGCCGGAGGCGCTACGGGGGGGTTCCGTAACGCCGCTCGATGTAGCTCTCGACGATGCGGTGGAACTCTTGCGCAATGCCATCGCCGCGCAAGGTCATCGCCTTCTGGCCGTCGATGAACACCGGTGCGGCCGGCGCCTCGCCGGTGCCGGGCAGGCTGATGCCGATGTCGGCATGTTTGCTCTCGCCCGGGCCGTTGACGATGCAGCCCATCACCGCCAGTCTCAGGTTCTCAACGCCCGGGTATTTGGCTTTCCACACTGGCATCATCGCGCGCAGATGGTCGTCGATCTGCTTGGCCAGCACCTGGAACGTGGTGCTGGTGGTGCGGCCACAGCCCGGGCAGGCGGTGACGCTGGGGTTGAAGTTGCGCAGCCCCAGCGCCTGCAGGATCTCCAGCGCCACCAGCACCTCTTGCGTGCGGGATTCACCCGGCTGCGGCGTCAGGCTGACGCGGATCGTGTCGCCGATGCCTTGCTGCAGCAACTGGCCCATCGCCACCGCCGAGGCCACCGTGCCCTTGGTGCCCATGCCGGCTTCGGTCAGGCCCAGGTGCAGCGGATAGTCGCAGCGCTGGGCCAGGGCCTGGTAGACGGTGATCAGGTCCTGCACGCCGCTGACCTTGCAGCTGATCAGGATCTGATTGGGACTCATGCCCAGTTCCTGCGCCCAGTCGGCCGACTGCAGCGCCGACTGCAGCAGCGCCTGGTACATCACCTGCTTGGCGTCCCAGGGGCTGCCGCGGCGGGCGTTGTCGTCCATCATCTGGGCCAGCAGCTCCTGGTCCAGGCTGCCCCAGTTCACGCCGATGCGCACCGGCTTGTCGTGGCGCAAGGCGGCCTCGATCATGGCGCTGAACTGGCGGTCG
>JANOBL010000710.1:0-5038 GCA_031411635.1 Betaproteobacteria bacterium | reverse complement strand
CGCCTGGGCATGCTGCTGACCGCCGCCAATCTGCTGCTGCTGGGCATCGGCCTGTCGGCCACCAATCCGCGCCGCGCCAGCAACTGGAACCTGCTGCTGGCGCTGCTGACCTTTGTGGCGTATTTCAACGCCGTCAACCTGAGCCAGGCCTGGATCGCATACGGCCGGTTTCCGATGCTGCCGGCGCTGGCGCTGTTGCATGGCGGTGCATTCTTGTTGGGCCTGGCCTTGATCGCCTGGCGTGACCATGCAGCCGTCTGGCGCTTGTTTGGCAAGCGGGCGGGGGCATGAAGACGGTGCGCCGCCTGCTGTACCGCGACATCCTCTGGTCGGTGGTGTTTGTCGCGGTGGCGTTTCTCAGCCTGTTTTACTTCATCGATTTTGTCGACGAGCTGGAAAACGTCGGCCGCAACGGCTACACGCTGGCCCATGCGGTGCTGCACGGGCTGCTGGCGCTGCCCGGGCATTTTTACGAGCTGTTCCCGATCGCGGTGCTGATCGGCACGATTTACGCGATGGCCAGGCTGGCGCAATCGTCCGAGTTCACGATCCTGCGCACCGCCGGGCTGGGCCCAGGCCGTGCGCTGAGGCTGCTGGCGGTGCCGGGGCTGGTGTTTGCGGTGATCACCTTCGTCGTCGGCGACTATGTGGTACCCATGACCGAGCGCCAGGCGGTGGCGCTCAAAGCCGGTGCCAGCGGCGGCCTGCAGTTTGGCAGCGGCGGTGCCTGGTTGAAAGAGCGGCGCAGCGCCCCGGCCGGCCAGCCCGAGTTAGAGCGCAGCATCTCGGTCAACGTCAGCGCCTCGGCCAGCGGGCTGGATTTGCAGGGCGTGCGCATCTTCGAGTTCGACACCGATGGCCGGCTGCGCACCCGCATCGAGGCCGCCAGCGGCCAGGTTCAAAAGTCCGGCCTGTGGCATTTGCGCCAGGTGCAGCGCAGCGACTGGCCCACGCCCGATGCCGCGCTGCAAGGCCAGCCGGTGCAGCTCAGCCATGTGGCCGAGGCCGACTGGGCCAGCTCGCTGGACGCTGGTGTGGTGGCGGCTGCGCTGCTGCCGGTGCAAACCATGTCCACCGTGGCACTGTGGCGCTACACCAGCCATTTGGCGGACCAGGACCAGGCGGTGCAGCGCCATGAGATCCAGTTCTGGAAAAAGGCGCTGTACCCGCTGGCCTGCGTCGTGATGGTGGCGCTGGCCTTGCCGTTTGCCTATCTGCATGCGCGTGCCGGCGGTGTCAGCTACAAGGTGTTTGGCGGCATCATGCTGGGCATCAGCTTTGTGCTGCTGAACAACGCCAGCGGCCACCTGGGCCTGCTGCGCCAATGGACACCGTGGCTGGCCGCCGCCGCGCCCAGCGGGCTGTATTTGCTGATCTCGATGGGCGCTTTTGCCTGGTTGGTTCGCTACCGTTGATACCGATGAACGACTCCCCCGACAGTCACCCCGGCCTGCTGCTGTTTGCCCATGGTGCACGCGATCCGCAATGGGCCCAGCCGTTCGAGGCCGTGGCCCGCCAATGCGCCGACCAGCGTGGTGCCGGCCGGGTGGTGCTGGCGTTTCTGGAGTTCATGGCGCCCGACCTGATCGCCGGCGGCAAAGCGCTGGTGGCCAACGGCTGCGCTGCGGTGGAGGTGGTGCCGCTGTTCCTGGGTGCCGGTGGCCATGTGCGCAAAGACATCCCGCTGCTGATGGCACGCCTGCAAGCCGAGCACCCGGCGGTGCGCTTTACGCTGCGCCCGGCGGTGGGGCAGGCGCCAGCGGTGATCGCTGCAATGGCGGCCGTGGCGCTGGCGTCGGCGGACCAAGAAATCCCGGTGCGATGAACCTGCACCAGTTCCGCTTTGTGCAAGAGGCCGTGCGGCGCCAGCTCAACCTCACCGAGACTGCCAAGGCGCTGCACACCTCGCAGCCCGGCATCAGCAAGGCCATCCTGGAGCTGGAAGAAGAACTGGGCGTGGACATCTTTGCGCGCCATGGCAAACGCCTGCGCCGGGTCACCGAGCCGGGTTTGCTGGTGCTGCAATCGGTGGAGATCATCATGCGCGAGGTGGCCAACCTCAAGCGCATCGGCGACGAGTATTCCAAGCAGGACGCCGGCACCCTGGCCATCGCCACCACGCATTCGCAAGCGCGCTATGTGCTGCCCGAGCCGGTGGCGCTGCTGCGGCGGCGCTTTCCCAAGGTGCAGGTGGTGCTGCACCAGGGCACACCGGGCGACGTGGCCCGCATGCTGCTGGACGACGTGGCCGAGATCGGCCTGGCCACCGAAAGCCTGGCCAACACCGCCGGCCTGGTCACGCTGCCGTGTTACGAATGGCAGCATGTGCTGGTGGTGCCGGCGCGCCACCCGTTGGCCTCGGTCGACCGGCCCACGCTGGCCCAGGTGGCGGCCGAGCCGCTGATCACCTACCACGCCACGTTCAGCGGCCGCTCGCGCATCGATGCGGCATTTGCCAAAGCCAGGCTGACACCCAACATCGCGCTGGAAGCGATCGATGCCGATGTGATCAAGACCTATGTGCGGCTGGGCATGGGCGTGGGCGTGGTGGCCGAGATGGCGGTGCGCGACGACCCGCCCGGTGGTGACCTGGCGTGGCGCCCGGTGGGCCATCTTTTCGGCCCCAACACCTCGCGCGTGGCGTTCAAGCGCGGCGCCTACCTGCGACACTTTGTCTACGCCTTTGCCGAGCTGCTGAGCGAGCGCCTGACCCGTGCACTGATAGCGCGCGCTATGGCCGAGCGCCCCGGCGATGAACCGATTTCCTACGAGTTGTGATGCGATGACACCCTTCCGTACCCCCACGCCACCCAGCCGATTGCCCAAGGTGGGCACCACGATCTTCACCGTGATGTCGGCGCTGGCCAGCGAGCACCAGGCGGTCAACCTGGGCCAGGGTTTCCCGGATTTCGAGGGCGACCCAGCGCTGGTGGACGCGGTGGCGCAGGCGATGCGCGACGGCCTGAACCAGTACCCGCCGATGACCGGCGTGCCGCTGCTGCGCGACGCGGTGTCGGCCAAGATCGAGGCCTTGTACGGCCGGCGTTACGACCCGGCCAGCGAGATCACGATCACCGCCGGCGCCACCCAGGCCATCCTGACCGCCATCCTGGCCATCGTCGGCCCGGGCGACGAGGTGATCGTGCTGGAACCCAATTACGACAGCTACGTGCCCAACGTCGAGCTGGCCGGTGGCCGGGTGGTGCGGGTGGCGCTGCAGGCGGGCACGTTCCGGCCTGATTTTCCGGCCATCGCGGCAGCCGTCTCGCCGCGCACCCGGGCGATCATCGTCAACACCCCGCACAACCCCAGCGCGACGATCTGGCGCAGCGCCGATCTGGATCAGTTGGCCGAAATCCTGCGCCCCACCGAGGCACTGCTGATCGCCGACGAGGTCTACGAGCATATGGTCTACGACGCTGAGGCCCATGCCAGTGCCTCGGCCCACCCCGAGCTGGCGGCGCGTGCTTTTGTGATCTCCAGCTTTGGCAAGACCTTCCATGTCACCGGCTGGAAGATCGGCACCGTGGCCGCACCGGCGCCGCTGACGGCCGAGTTCCGCAAGGTGCACCAGTTCAATGTGTTCACCGTCAACACACCGATGCAGCACGGCCTGGCGCGCTACCTGGCCAACCCGGTGCCTTACCTGGAGCTGCCGGCGTTTTACCAGCGCAAGCGTGATCTGTTCCGCGCCGGCCTGGCCGGCACCCGCTTCCGCTTGCTGCCCAGCGAGGGCAGTTATTTCCAGTGTGTGGACAACAGCGCGATCAGCGGTCTGGGCGAAGCCGATTTCTGCCGCTGGCTGACCACCGAGGTGGGTGTGGCGGCGATCCCGCTGTCAGCGTTTTACGACGATGGCCGCAACCAGGGCCTGGCGCGCTTTTGCTATGCCAAGACCGATACCACGTTGAACCAGGCGCTGGCCCGGCTGACCCGGCTGTAGCCGGCCCCGGTCAAGGCCGCGAGATCGTCGACGGCGGCAGCAAGTCGCTGTCGTCAAACGGCGCCAGGTCCGACATCCGGCTGTCGCGCCGCATGTCCACGTCGGTGAATGCCGCTGGCCGCGTGAACTCGCGCGGTGCGGGCGCGTAGTCGCTCAGGTCCAGGTCAAGCTTGTTGGACTTCTGGGCCACTTCCGCCAACTCGCCCAGGCCGCTACCCAAGGTGGACTCGGCCGAGCGTTGGCTGGCCCTGGACATCACCCAATCGGCCAGCATCGCGCGTGCGGCACCGGGCTCGGACATGCGCGGCTGGGGCTCGGTGATGTCCACCGGATCGTCGTCCAGCGGCAGCAGCAAGTCCACCGCCGAGCGGTCGTAGGCGGCAGTGCGCTCGTTGTCCAGCGCCGACGGCCGCGACCGGGCTGCTTTGGACAGCGCGGGCAAGATCGGCAACATCGGCAACATTGGGACAGGCCGCGACACGGCGGCAACCATGGCGGTCACCGGCTCGGGCAGCGCGCTGGGCGGCAAGTCGCGCACCAGCGCATGCAAGGTCAGGATGTCGTGGAAGGCCGGCAGGTCCTTGGGCTCCAGGTCGGCCCGGCGCAGCAGCAAGCCCTCCAACTCGGCCACCGCGCGCAGCGGTTGCTGCCAGGCGCGCTGCAGCCGCGCCACAAGCTCCGGGTAGTCGATCAGGTTGCGGCCGGCCGCCAGATCGCCTTGCCAATCAGGTGCCGTGGCGTTGAAGCGCTGGTTGAAGCGCTCGCGGGTGCGCTCGTAGGCCTCCTCGTCGCCTTGGCGCCGGTAAATCTCCAGCAACTTGAAATACGGCAAGGCGCTGATGCCGCCAGTGGCGCGCACATGGCCCAGCAGCAGGTCGATCGCCGATTGCTCCTGGCCCAGCACCATGAAAAAGTCGACCTGCTGCTCCAGATCCAACAACTCTTCCACCGTCACCGGCCGTGGTGGCGCGGCAGCACCGGTCAAAGACAAGGTCTGCGTGCGGCCGTAGTCGGCGGTGCGGGATGCCACCACGCTTGGCGCTGCCGCCGGTGCAGGTGGCGCAACTGGTAGCCGGGCCGGTGCCGATACCGCAT
>JANOBL010000709.1:0-3746 GCA_031411635.1 Betaproteobacteria bacterium | reverse complement strand
CGGCGCTGGCAGACAACTGGGTGCCGGTGGCCATCGCCACCACCGGCAGCCCCGGCAGATAGCGCTTGGCATAACTGGCGGCGTGGCCGTACATCAGCGTGGCCACCAGGCAGGCGGCGATGGCCAGCGCGGTGGGTGTGTCGAGCTGCATCGTTGCCAGGCTGCCGCTGGCCATCGATTTGTAAGCGGCCAACCCGGCGACACCGGCAAAACCCAGCGCCAGCCCCAGGCTGCGCCAGCGGCCGAGTGGATCGCCCAGCCAGGCCCAGGCGATCAGCGCCGTGCACAGCGGCGTGGCGGCATTGAAGATCGCCGCCAGCCCGGCCGGCAAGGTGTAGGCGGCATAGCCAAAGCACAAAAACGGCAGCGCCGAGTTGGTCAGTCCCAGCACCGACAGCCGGCGCCAGTGCTGGCGCAGCACCGGCGCTTCGCCGCGCAGCAGCATCAGCGGCAGCAAGCACAGCGTGGCCACACCCACCCGCACGAAAGCCAGGCCCACCGCACCAAACGCCGGCACCAGCAAGCGCATGAACAAAAACGAGCTGCCCCAGATGGCCGCCAGCAGCAGCAAGTCGGTCAGGTCGCGGGTTTTCATCCGGCGATGATGCCCTCGCGCTGCAGCAAATCTCTCTTCATCGCCAGGCCGCCGGCATAACCGGTCAACGAGCCATCCCGCCCCAGCACCCGGTGGCAGGGCACCAGGATGCCCACCGGGTTGCGGCCGATCGCCGCACCGGCGGCGCGCACTGCAGCGGGCGACCCGGCGGCTGTGGCGATCTGGCCGTAAGTGCTGGTGGCGCCGCGTGGCAGCGCTTGCAGTGCACGCCATACCGCTTGCTGGAATGGCGTGCCGTGCAAGTCCAGCGGCAGGTGTTGCAGCGGTTTTGGATCGCCTTTGAAATAGGCTTTCAGCGCCTTGGCGGCTGCTTTGAGCATCGGATGCTGCGGATCGTCCGGCACTGCCAGCGGCCCAGGGTGGTGGGCCTGGCCGTCCATCCACAAACCGGCCAGGCCCTGGTCGGTGGCAGCGGCGGTGAGTGGGCCAACCGGCGTATCGATGCGGCATTGCGCCACCAGCTTGGGATGGGGATTGGTCATGGGTTCGTCTCCTTTCGTATTCCACGGTCCGGCTTTGCATGCCGGACCGCTTCGCCAGGCGGCGGACAGCCCGCAGTGGGCTGTCCTTCGTCCAGGCTCAGCCAAAGTCTCATCACCGCATAGGCCCGCCACGGCCGCCAGCGCTCGGCATGCGCTGCCGCCAGCGTGGCGTTGCGCTCACCGCCGGTCAGCGGCCGCATCGCATTGAGCACGCCGATGTCGGTGGCCGGCCAGGCGTCGGGCCAGGCCAGTGCGCGCATCGCGATCAACTGCGCGCTCCAGTCGCCAATGCCGGGCAGCGCACGCAAAGCGGTGATCGTGGCTTGCAGCGGCGCGCTGCGGTGCAGCAGGATGCGGCCGGCCGCCACCTCGGTGGCCAGCGCCTGCAATGCGCCCACCCTTTGGCGCACGATGCCCAGCGTGCCTATGGCTTCGGCGCTGGCGGCGGCCAGGGTTTGTGGCGACGGAAACAGCCGGTTCAAGTCGGCAAACGGCGTGCTGATCGGCTCACCAAAACGCTCGACCAGCCGCAAGGTCAAAGTGCGCGCCGCTGCCACGGTCACCTGCTGGCCCAGGATCACCCGGGTGGCAATCTCAAAGCCGTCCAGCCCGCCGGTCAAACGGATGCCGGGGCGCGGCGCAGGGCCGATGTCGGCCAGCACCGCATCGATCAGCGCCGGCTCGGCGTCCAGGTCAAAGGCCTGGCGCACGCGGGTCAACAAGCTGCCCAGCGCCGGCAGCAGCGTGGTGCTCACGGTCAGTGCCAGCTCTTGCCGCTCTGGCACAAAACGCGCGGCCAGCCAGCCCGTCAGGTGCACACCCCGGTGCTGCAGCGCCAGCGTGCGGCGCACGGTCTGGCCCTGCACGCTTTCAACCCCGGGCACCGCGCGGCGCTGGAAAAAATCCAGCACGCCGGCCAGGTCGTACGGCGGGCGCCAGGCCAGCCGCAGCACCGGCTCGCGCGGCGCTGGCATGGCCTCGCCGTCGGCGTTGTCAGACACCGGCCTGGCCTTGCGCAGCGCGCTGGGGCTCATGCGGTAGCGCGCCACAAACGAGGCGTTGAACCGCCGCAGGCTGCCGTGCCCGGTGGCCAGTGCCACCTGGGTGACCGGCAGCGCGGTGTCGGTCAACAGTTGCTTGGCCAGCAGCAAGCGCTGGGTGCTGAGGTAGGCCAATGGCGATACGCCGTGGGCCTGGTTGAAGATGCGACGCAGATGGCGGTCGGTCACGCCCAAATGGGCGGCCAGCGTGGGCAGGGCCAGGTCCTGGCCCTCGTGCGCGGCCTGGCCCAGCAACACGGCGGCCCGGTCGGCCAGGGCTTGTGACGAGTCCATCAGCGACAGCCCCGGTGCCAGCTCGGGCCGGCAACGCAAGCAGGGCCGGAAACCCTGTTGCTCGGCCAGCGCCGCATTGGCAAAAAAGCGGCAGTTCTCGGGCCGGGGCGGCCGCACCCGGCACACCGGCCGGCAGTAGATGCCGGTGGAGGTGACACCGACAAACAGCCGGCCGTCAAAGCGTGCATCGTGGGTCAGCACCACGCGGTAAGCGGCGGCATGCTCCATCGGTGACGCGGTGGTGGCGGGCTTGGCATAGGCATCAGACATGGCGCGATGATAGGCAGCCAGTGGGCCGCTACTCGCCGTTTTCGGACCTGTGCCTGCCAGCCACGATTCGGCCGCGGGTGGAGCGGGTTGGGGCGCTCCGTAGAATGCGCCGCTCAGCAAGCCAAGCCCACCCGCCCTTACCGGATCCACCCGCCCCATGCAAGTCAAAGCCTCGGCCTTCAAGGCCTACGACATCCGCGGCATCGTTGGCCAGGGCATCGATGCCATGTTTGCCGAGCACCTGGGCCGGGCCTTTGGCAGCGAGGCGATCGCTGCCGGCGAAAAGGCGGTGGCGGTAGGCCGTGATGGCCGCTTGTCCGGGCCCAGCCTGGTGGCCGGTCTGATCCGCGGCCTGGTGTCCACCGGGCTGGATGTGGTGGACATCGGCACTGTGACCACGCCGATGCTGTATTACGTGGCGGCCACCCGGGGCCCGCAGGGTTGCAGTTCGGGCATCCAGGTGACTGGCAGCCACAACCCCAAGGACTACAACGGCTTCAAGATGGTGCTGGCCGGGCGGGCGATCTATGGCGACGACATCCAGCGCCTGCGCCAGCGCATGGAAACCGAGACCTACACCCGAAAACGCGGCCGCAAGGCCACGCTGGACATCAACGCCGAGTACAGCGCCCGCATCGTCGGCGATGCCAAACAGGCCAGGCCGATGAAGATCGTCGTGGACTGCGGCAACGGCATTCCCGGCGCCAGTGCACCCGCCATCCTGCGGGCATTGGGCAACGAGGTGATCGCGCTGTACAGCGATGTGGACGGTGATTTTCCGAACCACCATCCCGACCCCAGCAAGCCCGAGAACCTGGCCGACCTGATCAAGGTGGTGCATGCCACCGGCGCCGAGCTGGGCCTGGCGTTTGACGGCGATGGCGACCGGCTGGGCGTGGTTACCCGGGCCGGCAACATCATCTACCCGGACCGCCAGTTGATGCTGCTGGTGCGTGACGTGCTGTTGCGCCACAAGGGCGCGCCGGTGTTGTTTGATGTCAAGTGCTCGCAGCGCCTGGCACCGGTGATCAAGAAAGCCGGTGG
>JANOBL010000708.1:0-3889 GCA_031411635.1 Betaproteobacteria bacterium | reverse complement strand
CTGCCCAGCCGGCGAGATCGGCCACATCCAGGTCAACGGGCCGAACGTGTTCTCAGGCTATTGGCGTTTGCCCGAAAAAACCAAAGAAGAGTTCACCACCGACGAACACGGGCAAGCCTGGTTCAAGACCGGCGATGTGGGCAAGGTGGAGGCTGATGGCTATGTGACCATCGTCGGCCGCAGCAAGGACTTGATCATCAGCGGCGGCTACAACGTCTACCCGGCCGAGATCGAAGGTTTCATCAACGACATGCCCGGTGTGGCCGAATCGGCGGTGATCGGTGTGCCGCATCCCGATTTTGGCGAGGCAGTGGTGGCGGTGGTGGTGGCCCAGCCCGGCGCCAGTCTGGACGCGGCAGCCATTGGCGCACAACTCAAGGCCAGCATCGCCAACTTCAAAGTGCCCAAGCACTTGTTTGTGGTGGCCGACCTGCCCCGCAATGCCATGGGCAAGGTGCAGAAAAACCTGCTGCGCGAGCAGCACAAAACGCTCTTTGGGTGATGCTGGCGGCGCCGCCTGACACAGCAGACGGGCCGGCCACCGACCGCTGCCCGCGCTGCGGTGGCGGGTTTCATTGCGGCGTGGCCGATGCCGTGCCCTGCCCTTGTGGCGCGCTGCAGCTCAGCGCCGATCAACTGTCGGCCCTGAGCCAGCGCTACCAGGCTTGTTTGTGCCTGCGTTGCCTGGCAGCGGTGGCGGCCGATCAACCCGTGTAGCACGCGACGATGCAGACAAGTTTCTGATTTGGTGGGCACCGGGGGTGATCGACAAAGGCACCGTCTCAAGTGACAATACACCCATATCTAAATATGTGGGTACCCTTATGAAAACCACCATCGATCTCTCCGACGCACTGTTCATCTCAGCCAAGAGCCTGGCCCAAAGCCGCCAGACCACGCTGCGCGCCTTGGTCGAGGAGGGCCTGCGCCGGGTGCTCAGCGATTCCCAAGCCCAGGCCAAGCCCGCGTTCAAGCTCCAGGACGCACGTGTTCACGGCCAGGCGATGTTGCTGCCGGACCCACGCAACTGGCAGGCGTTGGAAGAAGAACATGTCATCGCCCGCGTGGCCCGGCCCGGCCGATGATTGCGGTGGACACCAACGTGCTGGTGTACGCACACCGCAGCGAGTCCAGTTTTCACACCCAGGCCTATGACTGCCTGCAAGCGCTGGCAGAAGGCGGCCAGCCTTGGGGCATCCCGGTGAGTTGCCTGCATGAGTTTCTGGCCGTGGTGACCAACCCCAGGGCGTTCAAGCCCGCCAGCAGCGAGCACCAGGCGTTGGCGCAAGTGGATGCCTGGCTGGCATCACCGCAAGCGCAAGTGTTGCACAGCGGGCCGCAGCACTGGCGCATCTTGTCGGCGCTGACACGCAAGGCCAAACTGCAGGGTGGGCAGTTTCACGACGCACGTATCGCCGCCATCTGCATCGAAAACGGTGTGACCGCGCTGTGGAGCGCCGACCGTGATTTTGGGCGCTTCAAAGATTTGAAAACCGTCAATCCGCTGGTGTAGTGAGGAACCGCGGCAGTTCGCCGTTTTTCTCCCGGTCGTAATATTCCACCGTGTTTTCAGCCAGGAATATCTTCCGCAACCCATTTTCACCGCGATTTCCCGCCGCGATCAAGACTTTTTGCGAGTCTGGATATTCGCAAGCCTCCACTGCCACCAGCGTTGAAAGCGCCAAATACCGCATTGTCTTTGGTCCGGTATTGATGATCTGGTGCGCTACATCGGGCCCACCAGGTGGACAGGCAATCACATCGTGCTGCCGGATTGGGTAACGCCGGTCGCCAAACCGGAGTTCGCCTTCTCCTTCGAGGATGAGAAACATCTCCTCCTCACCGTGGTGGTTGTGAAATGGGCACTGAACCTTGCCAGGTGGCAACACCGTCAGGTTGTAGCCAAGATTCCTGGCGCCGATATGGTCGCTGATCTGGCCTCGGCTTGAGGTGTAGATGCCGTTTTCTTCAATGTCATCAAACTTGACTTCGTCGAGATTCATGAGGGGCTTCAACATACCGATCTCCTGAGATTTAACGTAGCTCACCAGTGCAAACGGCCAAAAGGGTCAAAAGGGTCAAAAGGGTCAAAAGAGCGCATTTTCAGCCATCAGTTTTGAGCGTTGCCTGATAGGCCGCAATGGCTGGCAGCATTGCTTGCCTTCTTGTCAAGCTCTCCAGCGGCCAGAATTTATCTCTGTCGTAGTACTCTGGAACCGCCGGCGTATCTTTCGGAAGTTGAAGCCAGGGCTGTTTTGACTGCGTGAAAATGTGAATTTCGGGTGGACAAACATCGGGATTATCGAGTGTTCCAACTCGCACGAACTTGACGATTGGGCCCGCGCCTGCGTAGTTGCTCCAAACTGCAATCTTGCACTTGGGGCAACGTGCAACAAGCTGCCCGAGTCCGCTGTTGGATGGTGTGGCGATAACTTCAGGCTCGGCACCAAGATTGACAACAAAGTCGCTCTCAATCATTGCATTGAGTGCGAATGAAGCGCCACTCTCGCGCTGGCACCACTTGCAATGACAGCAGTGGACAAAGAGGGGCCTGGATTGCATGCGATAGCGAATTGTCTTGCAGTCGCATCCGCCTTCCACTGGAAATCGAGCAGTCATGGTGAAGGTGCGGGCCTGCTCATCCACACTGCCCAACAAACCCGCAGTTGGTGCAGAACTCGCAGCCGTCCTTGTGGATCAGCGTGAGGTTGCCGCATTCGGGGCAGGCTTTGCCGGCCATCGTGGCCAGGCCGCTGGCGGCGATGGCAGCCGCGGCGGCTTTGGCCACCGGCGCAGCCAGGATGCCCATCGCATTCAGCGGCTCACCCTTGTCGTCCAGAACACCCAGCATCGCATAGCGGTGCAGCACCAGCGCGGCGATGTAGGCCACCGTGCTGGGCCAGGTCTGCTGGCGCTTTTGGCCTGGCACCGGCGCCATGAAGTGGCCCAGCGGCTCGCCCACGTTCAGCAGCTTGCGCAGCTTCATGCCGATCCAGGCCGGGTCCATCACCCGCATGTCCAGCGACAGCAGCCGCGCCAGGCCGTCAAAAGCACGCGGGTAGTTGCCCGAGAAGCCGATCGCACAGGGCCGGGTCACGCTGCCGCCTTCTTGGCCATTGACAGGCCCGGGCAGCGACACCTCCTTCAGCGTGACGGTGAAGGATTCACCAGTGGCATGGTTGTCCACATCCACCGCCCAGGCCAGGGTGCCTGCGGTGCCGGTGCGGGGCTCGTCGCGGCTGAACATCGCGTCCAGCACCGGCGTGGGCCCGCCCTCCTGCAACGCGCCCAGTTGCTCGCAGCGCCAGCGGATCACCGCCGCGGTGGCGGCCACCACGCCCGGAAACAGCCGCTTCTCGCCGGCGGGCGGAAACGGCATCTCGAACGCCCGCTCCTCGGCCACTGTGGCCAGTGCATCGAGTTTGAGCTTGAGCCAGGCCGCGTCGTTGGCCCGCATGTCCATCGACAAGGTCTTGGCCAGCGCGCCGATCGCGCGTGGCTGCTCGGCACCATTGACCCAGACCTCAAACGGCACGTTCTTGGCAAACAAGCCCAGGCCGGGGCCGGCCTCGGCGGGCAGCTCACCGACGAACAGCGAAAAATCGCCAAACGGGTGCTGGATCAGGTAGCTCCAGGCCGGGTTGCCACCGGGCAGATCGGGCCGGCTGGGCCAGCGCAAGGACGCCAGCACGGCAGTGGGCAGCCGGTCCAGCCGCAGGCGCTGGTTGGCGCCGTCCAGCGGCAGCAAGGGTGCCGGCATGGCTGCTGCGGCTGGCGGCGGCACGGTATCCACGCTCAACACCGAGCCCAGCACGCTATTGGGCCGGTAGGTGGCCAGGCCCTTCAGCCCGGCCTGCCAGGCTTGTTGGTACAGACCCTGGAAATCTGC
>JANOBL010000707.1:0-2046 GCA_031411635.1 Betaproteobacteria bacterium | reverse complement strand
GCGCGAGATCAACGTCTACCTGCAGCCGCAGGCGATGGAGGCGCTGGGCGTGGGTGTGGAAACCGTGATGGCCGCCGTGCGCAGCGAAAACCAGGACTTGCCCGCCGGCAGCCTGCGCTCGCCGCAGGCCGAGCGCATCGTACAGATCGAAGGCCGGGTGAAGCGGCCGGAAGACCTGAACAAGCTGATCATCGCGCGCCGCGGTGGCGGCACCGCCGCGCAACCGGTGCGCTTGTCCCAGGTGGCCCAGGTGGTGGACGGCCCCGAGGAGCTGGAATCGCTGGCGCTGTACAACGGCCGGCGCATGCTGGCGCTGGAAGTCAAAAAAAGCCAGGGCGAAAACACCATCGACGTGGTGGACGGGCTGCTGAAAACCGCCGCCACGCTGAAACCCCTGCTGCCGCCCGGCATGTCGCTGGAGGTGGTGCGTGATGGCTCGCGGTCGATCCGGGTCTCGGTGGCCAATGTCAAGCGCACGCTGTTTGAGGGCGCGCTGCTGACGGTGGCGATCGTGTTCCTGTTTTTGAATAGCTGGCGCTCCACCGTGATCACCGGGCTGACCTTGCCGATTGCGCTGATCGGCACTTTTTTGTTCATGGACATGTTTGGCTTTTCGATCAACATGATCACGCTGATGGCGATGAGCTTGTGTGTGGGGCTGTTGATCGACGACGCCATCGTGGTACGCGAAAACATCGTGCGCCATGTGCAGATGGGCAAGAGCGCCCACGACGCGGCGCTGGCCGGCACCAACGAGATCGGGCTGGCGGTGCTGGCCACCACCTTGTCGATCGTTGCGGTGTTTTTGCCGATCGGCTTCATGAGCGGCATCATCGGCAAGTTCTTCCACGAGTTTGGCCTGACCATCGTCGCGGCGGTGCTGATCTCGATGTTTGTCAGCTTCACGCTGGATCCGATGCTCAGCTCGATCTGGCACGATCCGGCGATCGACCGCGAAGGCCAGCCGTTCCAGCCCAGGGGCTTGTACGACCACACGCTGGGCCGGGTCACACACTGGGTGGACCGTGCGTCGCACCGGCTGGGCGAGGGCTATGTGGCCACGCTGGGCTGGTCGCTGCGGCACAAGGGCATCACGGTGCTGATCGCGTTGTCCACCTTGGTCGGCGTTTTGCTGCTGGTGCCCAAACTGGGCACCGAGTTTGTGCCCAAGGCCGATTTCTCCGAGACCACGGTCAGTTTCTTCACGCCGGCCGGTTCGTCGCTGGCGATCACCGAGACCCGCGCCAAACAGGTGGACACGATCCTGCGTGAGATGCCCGAGGTCAAGTACACCTTTGCCACGATCAACACCGGCCAGGCGGCCGGCCGCAACTATGTGTCGGTGTTCATCCGGCTGGTGGACCGCAAAGACCGCCAGCGCAGCGTGGATGCGATGAGCGTGCCGCTGCGCGAGCGGCTGCGCCAGGTGGCCGGCATCACCGTCACGCATGTCGGCTTGCTCGATGCGGTGGGCGGTGGCAAGCCGATCTCGCTGTCGATCCAGGGCACCGATCTGAGCGAGCTGCAACGATTGACCACCACCTTGATGGCCAAGCTGGTGGCCATCCCCGGCCTGGTGGACGCCGACACCAGCATGAAGCCACCCAAGCCCACCGTGGTGATCGATGTCAAACGCGATGCCGCCAACGACCTGGGCTTGTCGGTGGGCAGCATCACCAACACCTTGCGCGCCTTGCTGGCCGGCCAGACGGTGGGCGACTGGCGCGCCGCCAACGACCAGACCTACGACGTCAAAGTGCGGCTCGCACCCGAATCGCGCAACAACCCGGACGATCTGGCCCGCATCGCGCTGGCGCTGGGCAGCAATGCCGACGGCACGATGCGCAGCGTGCGCCTGTCCCAGGTGGCCGATGTGCGGCCCGGTTTTGGCGCCAACCAGGTCAACCGCCGCGACCTGAACCGCGAGAGCGAACTCACCGCCAATACCAGCGGCCGCGCGCTGGGCGAGGTGTCGGCCGACATCCGCAAGGTGCTGGAGACCACGCCGCTGCCACCGGGCTACAACTACCGCTTTGGCGGCAGTGC
>JANOBL010000706.1:0-2544 GCA_031411635.1 Betaproteobacteria bacterium | reverse complement strand
GGCCATCAAGGCCGCCCGCAAGGCGGCGCGGCAGAAGACCACCGACATCGCCAAGGCCTCCGGGCGCAGCCGGGACATCTTGAACCGCCTGGAGCGCGGCCAGGATGTGACGGTGGCCTCGCTGCTGGACATCCTGGCCAGCATGGGCCTGGCGCGACATCAGCGCGGGCGCTGGCGGCGGCGCTTGATCGGCCAGGCTGAAGCCCAGGCGCCCGATGCCGTTGCGGCCCACCAGCGCCAGCAAATGCATGGCCGACAGTGGCTGCTTGGGGTAGAGCTGCCGCAGGCGCATGAACAGATCGCCTTCCGGCAGGTTCTGGTCCAGCACCGGGAACAGGTCGCCGTCCTGGTAGGTGGGTGTGCTGGCCGGCATCAGCAAGGCCAGGCTGGGCTGCGCGAGGTCGTCGCTCAGGTAGCGGAACTCGTAGACCGAGTGGCGCAGCAACTGGCCGCGCGCGCTGCCGGCGATCTCCACCTGCAACTGGCGGATGCGCTCAGGCAGCATCGTCGTCGCCCTCGTCAGTGGCAAAGCGCTGCTGCATCTCCTGCAGCGTTGGCAGGCCGCTGCGCTCCAGGCGCAGCGCCAGGCCCATGCTGGCCAGGATGTCCAGCAGCGAGGCCACCGTGACATCCTGGCCGCGCTCCAGGCGGTTCAAGATGTCCCGGCTGCGCCCTGAGTTCTTGGCGATGTCGATGGTCTTCAGCCGCGCGGCTTTGCGCGCGGCCTTGATGGCTTGGCCCAGATCGGTGGGCAGCCGAATAATGTCTTGCATAAAGGACATTATTTAGAAAGTTGCGCAATTTGTACAGATTAAAGGACATTTCAACGCAGCTCAAACACTCTTCAACTGAAAGTACCAGCGCACCGAGTGAAAAAACACCGGCGCCGCAAAACACAGCGGCGCTACCCGGTCCAGCAACCCCACCGCGCCGGTGACCGAGCTGGTATTGCCCCAGAAGCGCACGCCGGCATCACGTTTTAGCGCGCTCATCACAAACTCACCCAGCGTGCCGGCGGCCGCCGCAATCGCCGCCATCACCAAGGCCTGGCCGGCCTTGAACGGTGTGATCCAGAACAGCGCTGCGCCCAGCAGCGCAGCCGCGGCGGCGCCCAGTGCCCAGGCGCGCAGCGAAAACGCCCGGTCGATGTGGCGCGCCACCGGCCGGCGCCGCAACCGTCGGCTGGCCATGGTTTGCACAATCTGCGCGCAGGCCACCACCATCACCAGGAAAAACAGCAAAAAGGCGCCGCGCCCCCGGTGCTGCGGAAAATCCAGCAGCACCAGCGCCGGCGCGTGGCTGAGGCCGTAGATGCAGACCATGATGCCCCACTGGATCTTGGCGTTGCGCTCCAGAAAACGCTCCGGGTCGCCGGCCAGCGCGCTGACCACCGGGATCGCCAGAAACATGTAGACCGGGATGAAGACCGAGAACAGATCAAAGCTGCGCTGGCCCAGCAGCGCGTACTGCAGCGGCAGCACGATGAAAAACGCCAGCAGCAGGCTGCGGTGGTCGCTGCGCCGGGTTTTCAGCAAGGTGATGTATTCACGCAGCGCCAGAAACGAGATCACACCAAACAGCGCCGTGGCGCCGGCCGGGCCGGCAATCCAGGCCAGCCAGAACACCACCGCGCCCACCCAGACCGCGCGCAGCTCGCGTTTGAAGCGCTGCTGAACATCACCCTGCTGCGCCGGGTGATCCCGCAGCGACAACAGGCTGGCGCCGGCCGTCACCAGCCCCAGCAGGCCGAACAAGGCCACAAACAGCAGGGCCACCTGCTGGTCGGCGACCAGGCCTTGCAAGGCGCTCATGCGGCGGTGGCGGCGTCGGGCTGCACACCGGGCTGCAGCGCCACCACGGCCCGGCGTGCACGTTCCAGGAATACACGCTTGTCTTCGTCGGCGCCCAGGCTGACCGGCGCACCAAAAGTCACCGTGCACAGGATGGGCACCGGCACCACCTCGCCCTTGGGCATCACACGCTGCACGTTGTCTATCCAGGCCGGTATCAGTTGCAGGTGGGGGAACTGCTGGGCCAGGTGGAACAGGCCACTCTTGAAGGGCTGCGGCTGGCCGTGGTGGCCGCGTGTGCCCTCCGGAAAAATCACCAGCGAGTCGCCGTTGCGCAGCGCCTCGACCAGCGGCTCCAGCGGGTCTTGATCCTCGGTCCGGGTGCGCGACACATACACCGCGTTGAACACCTCGCGCGTGATCCAGTGCTTGAAGCGGCCATGGGTCCAGTAGTCGCGCGCTGCGATTGGCCGGGTGTTGGCGCGCAACTCACGCGGCAGCGCGGCCCAGATCAGCACCCAATCGAGGTGGCTTTGGTGGTTGGCAAAGTAGATGCGCTGCTCTGCCTTGGGTGGGCAGCCCTTCCAGTGGCCTTGGGCGCCGGTGATCAGCCTGGCGATGGCTGCCAGCAGCAGGCCCATGGCCTCGGCGCGGTGCATGGCGCGGCTACATCCGGCTGGGCAGCCAGAGCGCAATCACCGGAAAGGCGATCAGGATCACCAGCCGGATGATGTCGGTGATGACAAACGGGATC
>JANOBL010000705.1:0-1894 GCA_031411635.1 Betaproteobacteria bacterium | reverse complement strand
CCACGAGCCGGTGCTGGCCAACCCCGGCGCCAGCCTGCGCCCGCACACACAAACCCTGGCGCTGCCACCGCCTGAGGCCGCGCCGCCCACCGTGACGCTGGCCTTCGACACCCCGCTGCGCCTGCAGCGCAATGGCCAGGTGCTGGGCCTGGCCCAGCTCACCCCGCGTGACCTGCTGATGGCGCTGCTGCGCCGGGTGGCCAATCTGGTGGAGCTGCAACTGGGCAGCAAGCTGGAGGTGGACTTTGCCGCCCTCAACGCCCATGCGGCCACCATCACCGGCCGGCAGCAACTCATCTGGCGCGACTGGACCCGCCACTCCAGCCGCCAGCAACAGCACATGGTGCTGGGCGGCGCGGTGGGCCGCTGGACGCTGCACGGCGATCTGGCCCCGTTCTGGCCGCTGCTGCACCTGGGGCAATGGCTGCATGTGGGCAAAAACGCCAGCTTCGGCTTGGGGCGCTACCGCATCGAAGATGCCGAGCTGGCAATTTGACCCCCGCCAGGGCCGTGTCAAGCAATGTCGATGATCTGGTTCAACGCCACACAAGCCTCGGCAAACACCGCGTCTGACAACTGCCCCAGCGGGTAGGGCTTGGCACCCCGCGCCCGCCAGTCAAACGACTTGGGCTGGTGGCACAGCACATAGCGGGTCTTGCCGGCCTTGCGGCCACGCGCAACACCGCCCGCCACACCGGCAACCACACCGGCGTCCAGCGCAAACGGATTGCCGGCGTTGTACTCGGCCGTGGTCATCGGCAGGCCGATCACCAGCCCGGTGCGGGCATTGAAATCGCGCGGCGACAGCACCAGCAACGGATGCAGATCACGCATCTCGCCACCCGCCTGCGGGTTGCAATCGATCCAGATCACCTCTTGTCGCTCGGGCACCCAGCCCTTTGCTGCGCTTGCACTCACCGCACCTGCACTGCCCGCACTCGCACTGCCCGCACGCACAGTGCGCCGCCGTGTTGTTGGCATGCAAATCACCGGGCTTCAAGGCCCACCGGCAGCGTGGCCATGGCCTCACCACCATGCACCGCCGGATCAAACAAGGCCAGCTTGTCGGCCAGCGACAGCGGCTTGACGCCATGCGGCGTGATGATCACCTTGCCGTCTTCAACCGTCAGGCGCACCCGCTGGTTGACGGTCAACCGGGCGGCCCGGGCCACCGCTGCCGGCAGGCGCACGCCCAGGTTGTTGCCCCAGAGTTTGATATCGAGGATGGCGTCAGACACAGTCAACTCCTGATGTTTCGACAAGTTTATACACCCGGTTGCAACGGCGCCACTGCTCAAAGCAGGTACGGGCCTGCCTGCGGCATCACCACCACAAGCTTGCCATTGGCCGCGCCAACCCCATCACTGCCTACAGTGAGGTTCTTCCCCACCCAAGCCACCCACAACCCAATCACCCCCGGCCATGCTGCGCCATCTCTTCCTCATCGGCTACGACATCAGCAGCCACCGGCGCCGCCGCCATGCGCTCAAAGCCGTCAAAGGCCACGCCATCGGCGGCCAGAAATCGCTCTACGAGTGCTGGCTCACGGCCGGTGAGCTGCAGCAGGCCATGGCCACGCTTCGCCGCCTGATCGACCCCACCACCGACCGCGTGGTGCTGCTGCGGCTGGACCCGCGCGCCGCCATCCACACGCTGGGCGTGGCGGTGGCACCGGCCGACGGTGAACTGTTCTACCAAGGCTGAAGCCGGGCACCGCATGGGCACGCTCTACATCGACCGCAAAGGCATGCAACTGACGATGCGCGACGGCGTGATCGAGTTGCGCGCCGACGGCGAGCGCCTGCGCAGCGTGCCCGCCGCGCTGCTGGACCGGGTGGTGCTGCGCGCCGACACCCAACTCAGCAGCGGCACGCTGGCCGCGCTGGCCGATGCC
>JANOBL010000704.1:0-1685 GCA_031411635.1 Betaproteobacteria bacterium | reverse complement strand
GATCCTGGAGGCCGGTGGCAGCCGGCCGGTGATGGACAGTTTCAAGGCCTTTCGGGGCCGCGAACCGCGCATTGATGCACTGCTGCGGCACCAGGGCATGGCTTGAGTGCGGGCTGGCGCTGGGCTAGATTCCGTGGCATGACCATGCATCGTTTGTTGTTGGCCGGCGTTGTTGCCCTGGGTTGCAGCGCGGCCCAGGCCCAGTACAAGGTGGTGGGGCCGGATGGCCGCATCACCTACACCGACCGGCCGGTGATCACCGAGGCCGGTGCACAGGTTCAATCGCTGCGGCGCGATAGCACGGTCAAGGCCGCCAGCGGGCCGGCCCAGCCGGCGGCAGCCAACCCGGCGCTGCCGGCCGAACTGCGGCCGCTGGTGGCGCGCTTCCCGGTGATCCTCTACACCAGCAGCGATTGCGCCCCCTGCGCGTTGGGCCGCAGCTTGCTGCTGCAGCGCGGCGTGCCGTTCAACGAGCGCACGATCAGCAGCGATGACGATATCGCCGCGTTGGCGCGCCTGACCGGCGGGCGCAGTGTGCCGGCGATCACCGTCGGCGGCCAGGCGTTGCGGGGGTTTCAGGATTTGGACTGGCACGGCACGCTGGACCTGGCGGGTTACCCGCGTGAGTCCAAACTGCCGCGCAATTACCAGCCGCCACCGGCTGCACCGGCCGTGGCCCGCAGCACGGCCGAGCCGATCACGATCACCGTGGCCCCGGCCGGGCCGGCACCCGAGGCAGCCTTGCCGGCACCGGCGGCGTCAGCCGGCATCCGGTTCTGACGCTCAGCCGCCTTCGTTCTCGGCAAACACCTTCTGCAGCCCACGCGCGGCCCAGCTACCGCTGCCCACCGCCGCGCCCATCAGCCAGAACAAGACGCCCGGGCCCAGTGCCGTGCCCACCAGGCCAAAGGCCAGCGGCATCACGCTGCTGGAAAAATTGATCGCCATCGAGCGGAACGCAATCGCCTCGCCATGCCGGTTGGCCGGCGTCAGGTGGTGCAAGGTGCTCATGATCATCGGCTGCACCGTCCCCAAGGTCAGCCCCAGCAGCAAGGCGCAGCCGCCCATCAGCCACGGTGTGGCGGCAAACGGGTACAGCGCAAACACCGCACCGGTCAATACCATCGCGGTGCGCAACACCGTCACCTCGCGCAACCGGTGCGCCAGCAGCGGGATCACAAAGCGCACCGCCGTCACGGCGGCCGTGAAGATGCCCAGCACCAAACCGATGGTGGACGCGCTGTAGCCGCGCGCATGGCCCAGCACCGGCACCGCAAAACTGTGCACATCCCAGCTTGCCGACATCAGCCAATTGACGAACAGCAGGCGTTTCATCCCGGGGGCGGACAGCAAATCCCAGCGGCTGCTGCCAGGCTCGCGCGGCGCAACGGCCACTGGGCCGGCACCGGCCGGCACCCACCGCGCCACCACCAGCGACAGCACCGGCATCAACAGCAGCAGTGCATATGCGCTGGCATAACCCCCGCCATCGATCATCAGCCCGGCCGTGACCGGCCCCACCACATTGGCCAATGACGGTGCCATGCCCAGCCAACTGAACACACGCAGCCGCTCGGTGCTGGTGGTGACCAACTGGCTGGCGGTGCGCTGGATCGCGATCAGGCCCACATTGGTGCCCACGCCCGACGCCGCCGCGCCCAGGCAATTCAAGCCAAATTGCCACC
>JANOBL010000703.1:0-3209 GCA_031411635.1 Betaproteobacteria bacterium | reverse complement strand
CAGAACGCCGAGATGGTGTTCGCCACCCAAAAGGGCCGATTCCACGCCCTGCGCGAGATCAACCTGAGCGTGGCCAAGGGCGAGTTCATCACCCTGATTGGCCACTCGGGCTGCGGCAAGAGCACGCTGCTGAACCTGATCGCCGGCTTGACGACACCCACGTCCGGTGTGCTGCTGTGCGACAGGCGTGAGATCGCCGCGCCCGGGCCCGAGCGTGGCGTGGTGTTTCAGAACCACTCGCTGCTGCCCTGGTTGACCTGCTTCGAAAACGTGCACCTGGCGGTGGAGCGGGTGTTTGGCGCGACGGAGCCCAAGCCCAAGCTGAAGGCCCGCACCGAGGCCGCGCTGGCCCTGGTGGGCATGGACCACGCGCTGACCAAACGCCCGCACGAGGTGTCGGGCGGCATGAAGCAGCGGGTGGGCATTGCCCGCGCGCTGGCGATGGAGCCCAAGGTGCTGCTGATGGACGAGCCCTTTGGCGCGCTGGATGCACTGACCCGCGCGCACTTGCAGGACGAGCTGCTGAAGATCGTGGCCCGCACCCAGAGCACCGTGGTGATGGTGACGCACGATGTGGACGAGGCGGTGCTGCTGTCCGACCGCATCGTGATGATGACCAACGGCCCCGCCGCCACCATCGGCGAGATCCTCACGGTAGACCTGGAGCGCCCACGCAACCGGGTAGAACTGGCCGAGGACAGCCGCTATGTGCACTGCCGCAAAGAGGTGCTGGACTTCCTGTACACCCGGCATGGCCATGTCGAACGTGCGGCCTGATTGGCACTGAGCTTGCTCGTGATCGGAGGACAGCCGCAACGCTGTCTGCGTATCTCCTCAGCGGGGCCACGGGCCCGCTTGTCCAACCTCTCGGCGCAGTGCGCCGGGAGGTTTTTTTTTGCCGCCGCCTGCACCGCCTTGGCGCTGGCCTGCACCAAGGCCGGGAACTACACTGGCCCGGCGCGCCAAGGTTGGAGACCGTTATGACACCGATCCGATTTGCCCGGTTTTGTGTGGCCGTTCTGCTGGCGGCCACGCTGTGCAGCGCCCAGGCCCAGGCGCCGATCAAACTGGCCAGCCTGCTGGAGCTGACCGGTGCCGGCACCACCGCCGGCACCAATTTCAGAAACGGCCTGGCGCTGGCGATCGACGAGATCAACCAGGCCGGCGGCATCCTGGGCAGCCTGGTTGAAAACACCGTGTCCGACACCCAGTCCAACCCGGCACTGGCCACCACGCTGGCGCAAAAAGCCGTCAAGGACAAGGTGTTTGCGGTGTTTGGCCCGGTGTTCTCGGGCTCGATCCTGGCCAGCATGGGCGAGACCCAGCGTGCAGCGATTCCCAATTTCACCGGCGGCGAGGCGGCGGCGATCACCCTGCAGGGCAACCCGTACATCTTCCGCACCAGTTTCACCCAGGCCACGGCCATGCCCAAGGTGGCGCTGTACCTGGAGGACAAGACGCAGATCCGCCGACTGGCGGTGATCTATGTCAACAACGACTTTGGCAAGGGCGGGCTGGCAATGCTGAAAAAAGCGCTGGAGCCGACCCGGGTCAAGCTGGCCACCGAGGTGTCCACCGAGCAGGCGCAAACCGACTTCAGCACTGCGGTGCAAAAGGCCAGGCAGGGCGATCCGGATGGCATCTTTGTCTACAGCAACGAGGATGAATCGGCGCGCATCCTGCGTGAGCTGCGCAAACAGGGCTGGACCAAACCGGTGATCGGCGAGACCACCTTGACCGGCCAGAAAGTGATCGAAGCCGCCGGCGATGCGGCCAACGGCGTGATCGCGCATGTGGGCTTGTCGATCGACGCGCCGGTGCCGGCGATACGCGCGTTCCGCGCCAAGTTTGAGCGCGCCTACAAATACACCCCCGACCACAACGGCATGAAAGGCTACTCGGGCATGTACTTGCTGAAGGCGGCGATCGAGCGTGCCGGCAAGCTGGACAACAAGGCGGTGGCCAAGGTGTTGAAGGGCTTGAAGGTCAGTGCCGATCGCTATCCCGGCGCGCTGCTGTACACCGAGTTTGACCAGAAAGGCGATCTGGACCGCATGAGCTTCCTGGTGGAGGTGCGCAACGGCCGGCAGGAGGTGGTGGATTTTTCGCCACCGCTGTTCACCAACAAGCGCAGGTCGCCGCCGTGACATGGCCGGCCAACGCCGCTGGCCACAATCGGCGGTATGGGAAGCCTCTACCTCGTGCGCCATGGTCAAGCCTCGTTTGGCGCTGACAACTACGACCAGCTCAGCCCCCTGGGCCAGCGCCAATGCCAGCGCCTGGGGGCCTACTGGCAGACCAAGGGCAAGCGTTTTGCGGCGGTGATCACTGGCACGCTGCAGCGCCAGGTGCAGAGCTGCGACGCCATCGCCGCCGGTCTGGGTCTGGGTCCGAGTCTGGGTCAGGGTCTGGACCTGGTGGCGGCGCACAACCCGCTGCGGCTGCCCGGCCTGAACGAATACGACAGCCACGCGGTGATCGCCGCCGTGCACCCACAGCCCCTGGCCAAGCCCGACACACCCGCGCTGTACCGCCACCACTTCCAGCTTCTGCGGCGGGGCTTGACGGCCTGGATGGCGGGCCAGACCCAGCCCGTGGGCATGCCCAGCCATGCCGACTTTGTCAAAGGCGTGGACGATGCGCTGGACCGGGTGCGGGCGCTGATGGCCCAGCAGGACGGTGATGTGCTGATGGTCTCCAGCGGTGGCCCGATTGCCACCGCCGTGGGCCGGGTGCTGGGCACCACGCCCGAGGTGACGATCGAGCTGAACATGCGCATCCGCAACAGCGCCGTCACCGAGTTTGTGGTCAGCCCAAAACGCCATGCGCTGCTCAGCTTCAACACCTTGCCGCACCTGGATGCGGATGAGTTTGCCGGCTGGGAAACTTACGCTTGATTCAAGCCTGAATCGGGGTCGTTACCGCTGCGCCAGCGCCCAATCGATGTGCTCGGCCAGCAGCGGCGCGGCGCTCGGCAGCGCTGCTGCCAAAGCCTCGCGCAAGCGTGCATCACCAGTCTCGCGCCAGGCATTGCCCAGTGCCACCGCCAGGTTGCGGCGCCAGCGGTGGTGGCCGATGCGGCGGATCGCACTGCCCTCGGTCTGGCGCAAGAACATGGCTTCGTCCCAGGCCCAGAGCAGCAGCAACGTGGCGCTGCCCAGCGCCGGGCGCGCCTCAAAATCAGGCAGTGGGCTGCGCTGGGCAAACTT
>JANOBL010000702.1:0-1595 GCA_031411635.1 Betaproteobacteria bacterium | reverse complement strand
GAGAATCAACGCTCTAGGGCTTTTTTGTTGTCCGTCGTCGTGCAGTAACTTCCGCTGACGTGCGGGCCCGCGTTGCAGTAACTTCTCCAGTAACTCAGACTGAGGGCCTCCGAAGCCCCGAAAGTTACTGCATGGCCCGCGACCTGATCCCCGGTGACGCCACCATCAAGGCGATCAAGCCCGGCGACGCGCGCAAGCGCCTGGCGGACGGCGACGGCCTCTATCTGCTGCTGTTCGTCAAGGGCGGGTCGCATGGCTGGCGCCTGGACTACGCCGTGCACGGCCGGCGCAAAACCCTGAGCCTGGGCACGTATCCCGACACCGGCCTGGCACTGGCCAGGCGCAAGGCCAGCGAAGCCCGCAAGCTGGTGAGCGAAGGCATCGACCCGAGCGACGCCCGCAAAGCTGGCAAGACGCAGGCCGAAGAGAAGCGCGAGGCCGACCGCCTGGCCGACGCCGGGATGCCGCCCGCTGATAGCTTCGAGGCGGTGGCTAGGGAGTGGCACGAGACACGCCGCGATGAGTGGTCCCCCAGCTACGCGGACAAAGTCCTGGCACGCCTGGAAGCCGATGTCTTCCCGTATGTCGGTCGCCGGCCCATTGCGCAGATCACGGCGCCTGAGCTGCTGGATGTGCTGCGGAAAATCGAGGCGCGAGGCGTTATCGAGACAGCCCATCGAGCGCATGAAAGCTGTTCGCAGGTATTCCGCTATGCGGTGGGCAAGGGCCTGGTGGCCAGCGACCCGGCGCGTGACCTGAAAGGGCTGCTGCGCAAGCCAAAGGTGCGGCATTTCCCCGCCATCACGAGGCCCGAGCGCCTGGCTGAGTTGCTGCGCGCCTGCTATGGGTATCAGGGCACGCCTGTTGTGCGGGCTGCGGTGCGCTTGGCACCAATGCTGCTGCTGCGACCTGGTGAACTGCGCCACGGGCGCTGGACGGAATTCAACCTGGACGCGGCAGACTGGATTGTTCCCCCGGCTCGCATGAAGCGCGAACTTGATGGCAAGTTGAATGGCGAGCCGCACCTCGTGCCGCTGCCCCGTCAGGCCGTCGAGGAACTGCGCGAGCTGCAGCGCCTGACCGGCACCGGCGAATGGGTGTTCCGTGGGGAGCGTCACCACGACCGACCAATGAGCGAGAACACAGTCAACGCCGCGCTGCGGGCCATGGGCTTTGCAGGCGATGAGGTCACCGGCCACGGCTTCAGGGCCACGGCTCGCACGATGCTGGCCGAGCGCCTGAACGTGGCCGAGTCCGTCATCGAGGCGCAGCTCGCGCACAGCGTGAAAGATAGCCTCGGCCGGGCCTACAACCGGACCGAGTTTGTCGAGCAGCGGCGCGCGATGCTGCAGACCTGGGCCGACTACCTGGACCGCCTGCGCAAGGGTGCGGCGGTGGTGGCCATGCCGGCGCGCAAGGCCAGCCAGTAACCGCCACGCTGCCCCGCATGCTTCGCCCGGCCTTGGCCGGGCGTTGTCCTTCTCGCTTGCCTTCCGGGCTGCGGCGCTGCGATGCGCGCGGCCGCAGGGTGCTGGCCGGGCCGGTGTCGGCATGGCCGACAGCTTGCCCCGTGCCGGGGGTGGCGGCGGCGGAAC
>JANOBL010000701.1:0-1729 GCA_031411635.1 Betaproteobacteria bacterium | reverse complement strand
GCTGCATGCGCATCACCGACGGCAGCAAGCAGACCTACGCCGCCGGGCTGTACCAAGGGGCGCTGGAGATTCGCGGCCGGGGCAACTCCACCTGGGACATGCCCAAAAAGGGCTATCGCCTGAAGCTGGCGTCGCCCGGTGCGCAAGTGTTGAACATGCCCGCTGACCGTGACTGGGTGCTGTTGGCCAACTACGCCGACAAGACCTTGATGCGTGCGGCAGTGGGTTTTGAGCTGAGCCGGCGCCTGGGCATGGCCTGGACACCGCGCATGCGGCCGGTCGATGTTTACCTGAACGGCGATTTCATTGGCAACTACCTGCTGGGCGAGCATGTCAAGGTGGCGCCCAACCGGGTCAACGTGGCGGCGATGTTGGCCACCGATGTGACCGAGCCCAACGTCAGCGGTGGTTACCTCGTTGAAGCCGACTTTCCGGAATACACCAGCGCCGGCGATATCGTCACCTATACCTCGTCGGGCATCCTGTTCAACCTCAAGGCGCCGGGCAGCATCAACCAATCGCAGTTCAACTACATCAGTGGCCTGCTGCAGAAGGTGGAAAACACGCTGCTGTCGAACAACTTCGACGCCAGCCGCACCGGCTACCCGACGCTGATCGACACCGACAGCTTCATCGACTGGTGGATCGTCAAGGAACTGGTCAAGGATGTCGATGGCCCGTTCTACTCCAGCGTGTACTTGCACAAAGACCGCGGTGGCAAGCTCAAGATGGGGCCGTTGTGGGACTTTGACCTGTCGTCGGGCAATGTTGATTACAGCGATGCGGCCTCGCCCACCGGTTGGCGCATCCGGACCAAGTCGCAATGGTTCCGGCACCTGTTTGAAGACAAGGCGTTCCGGGCCCGTGTGTACGACCGCTGGAAGGCCATCAAAAGCACGCAGATCGACAGCTTGCTGCCGTTCATCGACCAGACCGCCATCGCGCTGGATGCCTCGCAACGCGAAAACTTCCGCCGCTGGAATATCCTGAACACCTACGTCTGGCCCAACAACGTGGTGCTCGGCAGTTACCCGGCCGAGGTGGGCTATCTGCGCAATTGGCTCGCCACACGCATCCAGTGGATGGACAAGAACATCAAGCGCTGAGTGCAAATACCCTGGTGCGCGGTCAGCGCTTCGAACGGCAGCTTGAAGGCCGACATTGCAACGATCAGGTTCAGCCCACTGGCCGGGTCAAAAAGCCGATCTCCAGGTTCAGGATCATCACGATGCCAAACGCCACCTTTGTTGATGCCATAGGCTTCGGCCACCGGCGCCAGCAGCGACGCCAGGATCAGGATGGCCTCGTTGGTGGTCATCAGGCAGCCGACGATCAGCAGCAGCACGTTGACCAACAGCATGAACATCAGCGGGCTGCTGATGTAGCCCTGCACAAGCTCCACCATCATGCTGGGCACCCGGTGCTCGATCAGCACGATGTTCAGGCTCAGCGCCACCGCCAGCACCGGAAACAACGATCCACCCAGCTTGGATTGCTCCAGCACCACGTCGTAAAAGTCACGCAGCTTCAACTCGCTGTGCACAAACATCTCGATGAAGGCGGCGTAGACCAGTGCCACGGCTGCCGCCCCGGTGGCGGTGAAGTAGCCGCTGTAGATGCCACCCAGCAGGATGACCGGCAGCACCAGCGCCAGCGGCGACAGCGCGGTCATTCCTGAAACTCCGGCGGCAGCGGCCGCGGCGCCGGCCAGGCGGCAAACAAAAAGCAG
>JANOBL010000700.1:0-3596 GCA_031411635.1 Betaproteobacteria bacterium | reverse complement strand
CCCGGGTGGTGCTGGCCACTTGCTTTTACCTGGTGCTGTGGAACATCGCCAGCACCTATGCCGCGCTGATGATCCCGTCGGGCCAGGCAGCGGTGCTGGGCTTCACGATGCCGCTGTGGGCCGCGCTGATCGGCTGGGCGCTGGGTGGCCAGCGCCTCAATGGCCGCTTGCTGCTGGCCCTGGCGCTGGGCGCTGCTGCTGTGGGCCTGCTGATGTGGCGCAGCCTGGGCGTGTATGCCCAGGCCCCGCTGGGCGTGCTGCTGGGCCTGGCGGCGGGTGTGGGCTGGGCGGTGGGCACGATGGTGCTGAAGCGCGGCGGGGCGTCCTTGTCCGGCACGGTGCCGGCGCTGGTGCTCACCGGCTGGCAGTTGCTGATCACCGCAGTGCCGATCGGCATCGGCGCGCTGCTGCTGGGCGATGGCCAGTGGTTCGTGCCGTCGTGGACCAGCATCGCGGTGATCGGCTACATCACGCTGGTGCCGATGGCCATCGGCAACGCGGCCTGGTTTGCCATCGTCGGGCTGCTGCCCACCACGGTGGCGGGGCTGTCGTCGATCCTGGTGCCGGTGGTGGCGATGATCTCGGGCGCGATCATCCACGGTGAGCCGCTGGGCCTGGCGCAATGGGCGGCCATGGCCTGCTGCGCGGCGGCGCTGCGGCTGGCGCTTGTACCGGCACCCGTACCGGCGCCCGTACCGGCACCCGTGCCGGCGCCCGGCGACAAGTAGCACAGATCGAATCAACCCGAAGCGCTGCAAGCGTCACGGGCCTCTGTTAGCGTGCGCCACCTGGAACATTGAAGGAGACGCACGGTGACCGCATTGCACGACCGTCTGCGTGCCCTGCAGCCCGAGCGGCTGCGGGCCATGCGCCGTGGTATCGAGAAAGAAAGCCTGCGCGCGCTGCCCGGCGGCGGCCTGGCCTTGACGCCGCACCCGGCACTGCTGGGCTCGGCGCTGACGCACCCGCACATCACCACCGATTACAGCGAGAGCCAGCTCGAGCTGATCACCGGTGTGCATGCCAGCGCCGAAGCCTGCCTGGCCGAGCTGACCGAGATCCACCAGGCCACCTACCGGGCGATCGCTGATGAACAGTTGTGGGTGGGCAGCATGCCCTGCGGCCTGCCCACCGACGAGACGATTCCGCTGGGCCGCTACGGCGCCAGCAACGTGGGCCGGGCCAAGAGCGTGTACCGCATGGGCCTGGGCCACCGCTACGGCCGGCGCATGCAAACCATCTCGGGCATCCACTACAACTGGTCGATGCCGGGCCTGGGCAATGACGAGCACTTTGCGCTGATCCGCAACTTTCGCCGCCACGCCTTTGTGCTGCTGTTTCTGTTTGGCGCGTCACCGGCGGTGTGTGGTGATTTTGTCGCCGGCCGGCCGCATGAGCTGCAGCCGCTGCCGGGTGGCAAATCGAGCTCGCTGCACATGCCGTATGGCACCTCGCTGCGCATGGGCCGGCTGGGTTACCAAAGCGATGCCCAGGCCTCGCTGGCGGTCAGCTACAACAGCCTGGAAAGCTACGCCGGGTCTTTGTACGGCGCGCTGACCAAACCCTATCCGGCCTACCAGGCGCTGGGCATCCGCAACCCGGGCGGCGATTACAACCAGTTGTCCACCACCTTGCTGCAGATCGAAAACGAGTTTTACGGCCTGATCCGGCCCAAGCGGGTGATCTTTCCCGGTGAGCGGCCGCTGCATGCGCTGCGCGAGCGCGGTGTGGAGTACATCGAGGTGCGCTGTATGGACCTGGACCCGTTTGAGCCGGTGGGCATCTGCGCGTCCACCGCCCGTTTTATCGACATCTTTCTGCTGCACTGCCTGCTGGCCGACAGCCCACCCGACAACCCTGCAGAGATCGCCGCGCTGGGCCGCAACCAGCATCGCGCGGCTGCGCGGGGCCGCGAGCCCGGGCTGCTGCTGGAGCGCGGCGAGCGCGAGGTTTTGCTCACCGACTGGGCGGGCGAGCTGCTGGACCAATGCCAACCGATCGCCGCTGCGCTGGACGCCGCGCTGGGCGGTCAGGCTTATGCCCAGGCGCTGGCCAGCGCGCAAGCCGGGCTGGCGCAGCCGGCCAGCTTGCCATCGGCGCGGGTGCTGCAGGCGATGCAGCAAGAATTTGACGAGTCGTATCCACGCTTCATCCGCCAGCACTCTGTGGCCAGCCGCGAGTTGATCCTGGGCCTGCCGTGGACCAACGCGCAGGCGGCCCGCTACGCCGCGCTGGCCGAGGCCTCGGTGGCCGAGCAGCAGCGCATCGAAGAATCCGATTCGATGCTGTTTGAGCAGTACCGCCTGGCTTATTTGTCGCCTGAGCGGTTGCGGGCCTGATGCCGAATTGTTTTTCTTGCACCGCGCGCGGCCCTGGCGCCTGTTCTGCCGGAGACATCTGTGGCCCTCGCTGTGCAGCCCCCCGCTCCAGCCAGCCAACCCGATGACCTGCTGCTGAAGGTCACGCCGCCGCGATTGCAGCGCCACCTGCTGGCGCGTGCGCGGCTGCAGTTCGATCAAGAACACGGCCGCGACCCGCCGGTGGCGCTGGTGCAGGCGCCGGCCGGCTTTGGCAAGACCTCGCTGCTGGCGCAGTGGCGGCGCGAGCATTTGGCGCATGGCCGAGTGGTGGCCTGGTTGTTGGCTCAGCCGCAGGACGACACAGCCCGCTTTGTGCAGGGTCTGGCGCTGGCGGTGCGGGTGGGTGCCGGCCGGCCCGGCTTTGGCCACACCTTGCTCGAAGGGCAGGCCCCGGCCGGACTGGAGGGCGTCACGCTGTGGCTGGCCGAGCTGGCGCAATCGGCGATGGACACGGTGCTGATCGTCGACGAGGCCGACCACCTGCCCGAGGCCACCCGCGACGCGCTGGCCTACCTGCTGCGCAACATGCCGCCCAACCTGCGCGCGGTGGTGGCCGCGCGCGCCGATTGCCAGCTTGGCATCGACGACCTGATCAGCTACGGCCTGTGCGCGGTGGTCGGCCCGGCGCATTTGCGGTTCCAGTTCGACGAGACGCTGGCACTGGTACGCGCACGCTTCGCCGACCGGGTTGACCGCGACGACGCCGCCCGGCTGCACGAGCTGGCCGAGGGCTGGCCGCTGGGCTTGCAGCTTGCCTTGTCGGTGATGGCCGCCGGCAGCGACCCACACACCGAGATCACGGCGATGGCCGGCCATGGCGGCGCGCTGCACGACCGTCTGGTGCACCTGCTGCTGGCCAACCTGGCGCCGGCCGACGCCATGTTCCTCACCCAGATCGCGCTGCTGGACCACCTGCACCCGGCGCTGTGTGCCCAGGTCACGCAGGACGGGGCGGCTGGCGAGCGCCTGGCCCGGCTGGCGCGCGATACGCCGGTATTCGCCGCCGGCGAGGCCAGCGACTGGCTGCGCCTGCACACACTGGCGCGCGACGAGTTGCGCGGCCGTTTTGCGCGCCTGCCCGGCGATGAGCGGGCGGCGCTGCACGCGCGTGCCGCCGCCTGGCTGGCCGAGCACGGCCTGCTGGAGGCCGCTGCCCACCATGCGCAGGCCGCCGGCCAGCGCGAGACCGCCTACGGCCAGGCCGAGCGCAGCCTGTACGAATAGCTGATGGCGCGT
>JANOBL010000699.1:0-1763 GCA_031411635.1 Betaproteobacteria bacterium | reverse complement strand
GGGCCGCCGTTGGCGACCTTGCCGTTCAGCAGCTTCTCGATCCGGTCGAAGGCGTCAGCCTCGACGATGCGCAGCTGGTCGTTCAGGTCCAGGCGGAAGCGCTTCAGCTCGTCGTCGATGATCTGCTGGGCGCGCTTGTCGCGCACGATGCCTTCGCGCGTGTAGACCTGCACGTCGATGACCGTGCCGTTGGTGCCCTGGTCGACGCGCAGCGAGGTGTCCTTCACGTCGGAAGCCTTCTCGCCGAAGATCGCGCGCAGCAGCTTCTCTTCCGGCGTCAGCGTGGTCTCGCCCTTGGGCGTGACCTTGCCCACCAGCACGTCGCCGGGGTTGACCTCGGCGCCGATGTAGACGATGCCGCTCTCGTCCAGGCGGGCCAGTTGCTGCTCGCTCAGGTTGGGGATGTCGCGGGTGATTTCTTCACTGCCCAGCTTGGTGTCGCGGGCCATCACCACCAGTTCCTCGATGTGGATCGAGGTGTAGCGGTCTTCGGCCACCACGCGCTCGCTGATCAAGATCGAGTCTTCGAAGTTGTAGCCGTTCCAGGGCATGAACGCGACCAGCATGTTCTGGCCCAGGGCCAGTTCACCCAGGTCGGTGGATGCACCGTCAGCCACCACGTCGCCCGCAGCCACATGGTCACCGCGGCGCACGATGGCGCGCTGGTGGATGTTGGTGTTCTGGTTGCTGCGCTGGTACTTGATGAGGTTGTAGATGTCCACGCCCACTTCACCGGCCACGGTCTCAGCGTCATTGACGCGGATCACGATGCGGTTGGTGTCGACGTAATCCACGATGCCACCCCGGCGCGATGTCACCACCGTGCCCGAGTCGACCGCAGCAACCCGCTCAACACCGGTGCCGACCAGCGCTTTTTCAGGCCGCAGCACCGGCACCGCCTGGCGCTGCATGTTGGCGCCCATCAGCGCGCGGTTGGCGTCGTCGTGCTCCAGGAAAGGCACCAGCGACGCCGCCACCGAGACGATCTGCGCAGGCGCAACGTCCATGTACTGGATGCGCTCGGGCGAGGTCAGCACCGATTCACCGGCTTCACGGGCCGAGACCAGCTCGTCCGTCAGCGTGCCGTCTTTGCTGAGTGACGCATTGGCCTGGGCAATGACGTACTTGCCTTCTTCAATGGCGGACAGGTAGTCGATCTGGTCGGTGACCTTGCTGTCACCCACGCGGCGGTACGGCGTTTCGAGGAAGCCGTATTCGTTCAAGCGGGCATACAGCGCCAGCGAGTTGATCAGGCCGATGTTCGGGCCTTCTGGCGTCTCGATCGGGCAGACCCGGCCGTAGTGGGTGGGGTGCACGTCACGCACCTCAAAACCGGCACGCTCACGTGTCAAACCACCCGGCCCCAGGGCCGAGACACGCCGCTTGTGCGTGATCTCGGACAGCGGGTTGGTCTGGTCCATGAACTGCGACAACTGCGACGCACCGAAGAACTCTTTCAAGGCCGCAGAGATCGGCTTGGAGTTGATCAGGTCATGCGGCATCAGCGCGTCGGTCTCGGCTTGGCCGAGACGCTCTTTCACCGCTTTCTCGATTCGCGCCAATCCGGTGCGGTATTGGTTTTCCGCGAGTTCGCCAACGCAGCGCACGCGGCGGTTGCCCAGGTGGTCGATGTCATCGACATCACCGCGGCCATTGCGCAACTCGACCAGGATCTTGACGACGTCGAGGATGTCCTCGTTGTTCAGCGTCATCGCGCCTTCGGGCACGTCGCGGCCCACGCGGGCGTTGAACTTCATGCGGCC
>JANOBL010000698.1:0-4810 GCA_031411635.1 Betaproteobacteria bacterium | reverse complement strand
CCCGAGGTGAATGCGTTTGCGCTGCCTGGCGGTTATGTCTACGTGACCCGCGGCATCCTGGCCTATATGGACAGCGAGGCCGACCTGGCCGGTGTGATCGGCCACGAGATCGGCCATGTCACAGCCCGCCACGGCGCGCAGCGTGCCACCCGCCAGCAGGACGCCGGCCTGGGGGTGCTTGCCGCCACGGTGCTGGGCATCGGCCTGGAAGGCCTGGGTGTGCGGGGTGCGGCGCAGGCGGCCAACCAGGTGTCGCAAGGCGTGGCGGCGGGGTTTGTGGCGTCGTACAGCCGCGACCAGGAGTTGCAGGCCGATCAGCTTGGCGCCGAATACCTGTCGCGCAGCCGTTTTGACCCGAAGAACATGGTCGATGTGATCGGCGTGCTGAAAGACCAGGAGCGCTTTGCTGCCGACAGCGCCCAGGCCAGTGGCCGGCCGGCGCCGCAGGGTGTGGGCTGGCTGGCATCGCACCCCAGCAACGACCAGCGCCTGCAGCAGATGCGCCAGGCGGCGGCCGCGTACACCGGGCCTTATGACGACGATGGCCGGGCGCGCTACCTGCAGGCGATCGACGGCATCACCTTTGGCGATGGCCGGGCCCAGGGCCTGGTGCGCGGCCGGCAGTTTTTCCACGAGCCGCTGGGCTTGGCGCTGACCGCGCCCGAAGGCTGGACGGTGCAGAACAGCGCTGAGGCGGTGCTGCTGATCAGCCCGGCGGAGGACGCTGCGCTGGTGATGCGGCTGCTGCCACCGCAGGCCGGCAAGGCGCATGACGAAATCCTGCGCAATGTGTTCAAACCCAGCCAGGGCCGCAGCGAGCGGCTGCAGCTCAACGGCCTGGAGGCCACGCGTTTTACCGGCCAACGCCAGGACGCCCAGGGCAAGGCCCAGCCGCTGGAGGTGACGCTGGTCAACGGCCCGGCCGACCGGCGTTTTGCGCTGATGGTGAGCGGCCGCGATGCAGCGGCGCTGCAGCGCAACCGGCCCGGGTTGCGTGAAGCCGAAGCCTCGTTCCGCGCGATGACAGCGGCAGATCGGGCCGCCGCCCGGCCCTGGGTGATCCGCAGCGTGGTGCTGCCGGCCGGTGGCCTGGCCGAGCTGGCGCGGCGTTCACCACTGCCGCAGGCCGAGCGCCGGCTGCGACTGCTCAATGGGGTTTATGGCGGTGGTGAACTGCGGCCGGGCCAGCGCATCAAGGTGATCGAGTAGCCGGGATCACTTGAACGGGTTGGAGGTGGCAAACCACAGCCCGATGCCGGTGGCGATGATGAAGGCGCCGTCGGTCACGCCCACTGCCAGAAAGTACTTGGTCTGCAGCTCGGGCATCAGCTCGGGTTGGCGCGCGCTGGCTTCCAGCAGCTTCATGCTGGCCAGGCCGATACCGATGCACGAGCCAAATGCCGGGATGCCGATCAGCAGCGCCACGGCCAGTGGCAGCAGGTCGATTTGTGTCATGGTGGGTCTTTCTTCAGGTGATTCGGGATAACCTGAAGTGTGCGCAGCCAGCGGCGGATTGGCGATGACCTGCCAGGTCAAGCCTAGCCGAGGTTACAAACTCACTGCGACACGTGGATCACATTGCGCACCAGCGGGTAGATCTGCCGTTGCCAGCGCTTGCCGCTGAACACGCCGTAATGGCCCACATTGGGCTGCACATAGTGGGTGCGCATGTACGGCCGCAGGCTGCTGGCCAGGTCTTGCGCAGCCAGCGTCTGGCCGATTGCGCAGATGTCGTCGCGCTCGCCCTCCACCGTCAGCAGCGCGGTTTTGCGGATCGCCGCCGGGTTGACCACCCGGCCGCGAAAGCGCAACTCGCCTTTTGGCAGCGCGTACTGCTGGAACACCAGACTGACCGTCTCCAGGTAAAAGTCGGCCGACAAGTCGGTCACTGCCATGTACTCCTGGTAGAAGCTGCGGGTGATCTCGGCCTTGTCCATCTCATCGTCCACCAGGTGCTGGTAGTAGGACTTGAACGCATCCAGGTGGCGCTGCTTGTTCATGCTCATGAAGGCCGAGAGCTGCACAAAACCCGGGTACACGCGGCGGCCCTGGCCGGCATGGCGCCACGGCACCCGGCTGATCAGGTTTTTTTCGAACCAGGCGATCGGCTTGGTGGTGGCCAGCTTGTTGACCTCGGTCGGGCTGATGCGGCAGTCGATCGGCCCGGCCATCAAGGTCAGGCTGGCCGGCGTGGCGGGGTGCTGGTCTTCGGACATCAGCGCCACCGCAGCCAGCGCCGCCACGCAGGGCTGGCAGACCGCGATCACGTTGGCGTTGGGGCCCATCGCGGCCAGAAAATCGATGATGTGCTGGGTGTACTCGTCCAGCCCGAAGCGGCCGGCGGCCATAGTCACATCGCGCACGTTGTGCCAGTCGGTGACGTAGACATCGTGGTCCTGCAGCACGGTGCGCACGGTGTCGCGCAGCAAGGTGGCAAAGTGGCCCGACATCGGCGCCACCACCAGCACCTTGGGTTGCGGCGCAGCGCCAGCCTTGCAAAAACGCAGCAAGGTGGCAAAGGGCGTGACCAGCACCGCCTCTTCGGTCACCGGCACGGGCTGGCCGTTGACGCCCACGCTATGGATCGCCCAGGGTGGCCGGCGGTGCGTGACCTCGGCCAGCTCCAGCACCTTGCAGGCAGCGGCCATGCGGCGTGGCGAGCGGGCGCCGACGGCTGTGATCGACGGGTCCAGCAGCAGCGGGGTGGACAGCTTGGCCCAGGCGCGCAGCGGCGACATCATGTCGGCCTGCGCCTGGTAGGCCTGGTACATCATGGCGTGTCTCGGTTCTGGTTTTTCATTCAAGCGCTTACGCAACAACCGCGCCAGCGCTGCTGCCGGCCGATGGATCGCCCCAGGATGGCACATCTATTGCGTCATGCCTTTGCCCCCAAGACCAGGAGACTGCCCATGGCTGTTGCCACCCGATCCCGAACCAAGAGCGACAAGACCCCGGCAGCCCAGGCCAGCGCCGCGCCCGCCACCAAACCTGCGGCCACCCAGCCTGCGGCCACCGAAACCGGGGCCACGCTGACCTTGAGCAGCAAGAACTACTCGTCCTGGTCGCTGCGCGGCTGGTTGTTGACGCGTTTTGCCGGCCTGCCGTTCACCGAGTTGATGGTCTCACCCGACGATGTGGACGCCCGCAAGGAGTTGCTGCTGCTGGCGCCGTCGATCCGCGTGCCCTGTTTGACGCACGAGGGCGCCAAGGTCTGGAATACGCTGGCGATTGCCCAATACCTCAACGAGGTGGCGCCCGATGCCGGCCTGATGCCCGACGAGCGCATTGCCCGCGCGCATTGCCGCTCGGTCAGCGGCGAGATGAACTCGGGTTTTGCCAACCTGCGTGCGTCGCTGCCGATGAACCTGAAGGGCCACTTTCCCAATCACAAGATCTGGGCCGGCGCACGGCCCGATATCGAGCGGGTGCTGGAGATCTGGACCGATTGCCTGGCCCAGTACGGCGGGCCGTTTTTGTTTGGCGCCCAGCGTGGCATGGCCGACGCGATGTTTGCGCCGGTGGTCACGCGGTTTTTGACCTACGACGTCAAGCTGCCAGCAGACTGCGCCGCTTATTGCCAGACCATCATGGCGATGCCGGAGATGATCGAGTGGGTGGCGGCTGCCAAGCTCGAACCTGAAGAGATCGAAGAGCTGGACATGGATTTTTGACGGGGGAAGGGGCTACTTCCAGGGCGTGGGGGCCGGCACCTCGCACAGCGCCGGCACGTCGATCGATTTGAAATCCGCCGGGCCGACGATCTCCAGGTACTCCATGTCCGGCGAATAGTCGAACAAATAATGCACGATGCCGGGGCGCTGGTGCACGCAGTCACCCGCCTCCACCAAGGTGACCTTGTCGTCGTACATGAACTTGGCCCAGCCCTTGGTCATGATGACGATCTGAAACTCCGCCTCATGGCGGTGCCAGCCGGTGCCCTTCTCCGGTGCGATGTTCGCCTTGACAAGGTGCGCTATCACCCGGCCGGCGGTGGCATCGGCCACACCCAGGTCGCGGTACAAAAAAAAGTCACGCAGGCCTTCGCTGCGCCAGGGCGTGTCGCCGGGCTTGACATGCGAAAACTTGGTGGTCGTGGTGTCCAACATGGGGCAGTCCTCCAGGGCTGTGGGCTTGTGCCCGCAACACGCAAAAGCTGTTCCATGTGGCAGTGCAGCAATCGCCGACCATCACGCTGTCAGCGGGGCCCCAGTTCAGGGCGGTGGGGCCAGCTTGTGCTTGATTGCCAGCAGCACCGCCTCGGTGCGGTTGTCCACCGCCAACTTGCCCAGGATGTTGGTGATGTGGAACTTGACGGTGGGCAAGGCCAGGCCCAGCGCCGCCGCGATCTGCTGGTTGGGCAGGCCACGGGTCATCAGCGCCAGCAGCTCACGCTCTCGCGGCGTCAGGTCGCCGCCGGGCGTTCGCTGCTGGGTGGCTTTGATCATCGCGTCGGTGGCCTCGGGTGCCATCACCCGGCGCCCGGCGTGGGTGCTGCGGATCACCGACACCAGTTCTAACGAGCACGCGTTTTTCAGCAGATAGCCACTGGCACCGGCTGTTATCGCACGGCGGATTTCGGCCGGCTCGACCAGGCTGGTGAGGATCAAAAACCTGGTGCCGGGCAGCAGCGGCTGCAACTGCGCGATGGCGGCGATGCCGTCCAGCTTGGGCATCATCAAGTCCATCAGCACCACATCGGGTTTCAGCGCCGGGATGAGTTGCACCGCCTCCAGCCCGTTGGCCGCTTCGCCGAGCTGCACCAGGTCGTCTTCACCGGCAATCATCGCGGCCAGCCCGGCGCGGATCATCG
>JANOBL010000697.1:0-4811 GCA_031411635.1 Betaproteobacteria bacterium | reverse complement strand
TTGCGCTCGTCGCTGCACTTTTCGCACACCGGGTCGGGCTTGGCCGCCGGGTCCAGCAGCTTTTCCACCTTGCCGCTGAGCACACCGCCGGCGTCGGTGATACGCACCAGCGATTTTTCTACCTTGGTTTCGTCGTCAATGGTTTTCCACAGCCCGGCCGGGCTGGTTTGGGCCCACGCTGCAGCGGCGGCGGCCGTCAATACCAGGGTGGTCACGGTCTTCTTCATGTTGTCTCCTTGCAGGATCAGAACAGCGCTTCGTCCATCGCCATCAGCGGCGCCAGCCCGGCACGCGCGGTGCGGATCAGCGTGGCCGTCTCGGGCAGCAGCTTGGCAAAGTAGAAGCGCGCGGTGTGCAGCTTGGCGGTGTAAAAGGCATCCCCCGAGGCTTGTTTTTCCAGCGCCACCTTGGCCATGCGGGCCCAGAAATAGGCAAAACACAGATGGCCGACGATGCGCAAATAATCCACCGCCGCCGCGCCCACCTCGTCGGCATTGCCAAAGGCCTTCATGCCCAGTTCGGTGGTCAGCTTGGTCACTTTGTCGCCCAGCTCGGCCAACGGGTTGATGAACTCCTGCATCGCCTCGCTGGTGCCCTCTTCTTCCACAAACTCGGCGATGCGCTTGCCAAACTTCTTCAGCCGGGCGCCGTTGTCGCCCAGCACCTTGCGCCCCAGCAGATCCAGGCTCTGGATGGTGTTGGTACCCTCGTAAATCATGTTGATGCGGGCATCGCGCACAAACTGCTCCATGCCCCACTCGTGGATGTAGCCATGGCCACCAAACACCTGCTGGCAATGCGAGGTGGCGATCCAGCCGTTGTCGGTGATGAAGGCCTTGATGATCGGCGTCAACAAGGACACGGTGTCGTCGGCGTCCTTCTTCTCGTCGGCATCGTCTGACGCCACCAGCACGTCGAGCTGCAGCGAGGTGTACATCAGCATCGCCCGGCCACCCTCGGCGTAGGCACGGGCCGTCAACAACATCTTGCGCACATCCGGGTGCACGATGATCGGGTCGGCCGGTTTGTCGGGCGCCTTGGGGCCGGACAGCGCCCGCATCTGGATGCGGTCCTTGGCATAGGCCACGGCGTTTTGATACGCCACCTCGGTCAGGCCAAGTGATTGATTGCCAACACCCAGCCGGGCCGCGTTCATCATCACAAACATCGCTGCCAGGCCTTTGTGCGGTTGGCCCACCAGGGTGCCCACAGCGCCATCCAGCACCATCTGGCAGGTGGCATTGCCGTGGATGCCCATCTTGTGCTCCAGGCCACCGCAGTAAATGCCGTTGCGCTGGCCCAGGCTGCCATCGGCGTTGACCAGCAACTTGGGCACGACAAACAGCGAGATGCCCTTGCTGCCGGCGGGTGCCTCGGGCAGGCGGGCCAGCACCAGGTGCAGGATGTTCTCGGCCAGGTCATGCTCACCGGCGCTGATGAAGATTTTCTGGCCGGTGATGCTGTATTGGCCATCAGGCTGCGGTTCGGCCTTGCTGCGCAGCAGCCCCAGGTCGGTGCCGCAATGCGGCTCGGTCAGGCACATCGTGCCGGTCCACTCACCGCTGGTCAGCTTGGGCAGGTACAGCGCCTTTTGCGCGTCCGAGCCATGCGCATGCAAGGCCTCGTAAGCGCCATGCGACAAGCCGGGGTACATGGTCCAGGCCTGGTTGGCCGAGTTCAGCATCTCGTAAAAGCACTGGTTCAGCACCAGCGGCAGGCCCTGGCCGCCGTAGGTCGGGTCGCAGCTCAGCGCAGGCCAGCCTCCGGCTACGTACTGGGCATAAGCCTGTTTGAAACCCTTGGGCGCGGTCACCGCATGCGTGGTCCGGTCCAGGCTGCAGCCCTCGGCATCGCCCGACAGATTCAGCGGCGCGGTCACCTCGGCGGCAAACTTGCCACCTTCTTCAAGCACCGCGTTCAACGTGCCGGCATCGGTGTCGGCATGGCCGGGCAAGGTCTTCAGCAAGCTGACCGCATCCAGCACCTCGTGCAGCAGAAATTGCATGTCGCGGATAGGCGGGTGGTACTGGGGCATGGCAGCGCTCCTGGAACGGATGGAAGGGAAAACAAGAAACAAGGGCTAAGGGCTGTGGGTCAGCCACCGCTTTCAACAGCGGGGCGGCCCGGGTTGGTAACCAGGTAAAAGCCGACGATGCGGTCAAACGCACGCCGGGCCCGGTCCACCGCGCCAGGCAGGCGCAGGAAACGGGCGTCGTGGTGCAGGGCCAGGATCAAGCCGTGCACCTCAAACAACATCTGCAACGCGTCAGTGTCCGGCCGCAGGTGGCCGGCCTCGACCGACAGGCTGATCGCGCGCTCCAGCGCCGATTGCCAGGCCCGCACCATCGACGCCAGCGCATCCCGCACCGGGCCGGGCCGGTCGTCAAACTCAACCGCCCCGCTGATGTAGATGCAGCCCGAATCCACCTCCACCGACACCCGCCGCACCCAGCGCTCAAACAGCGCACGCAGCCGCGGCAGGCCTCGTGCCTCGCTGACGGCCGGGAAAAACACCTCTTCCTCGAAGCGCGCGTGGTATTCGCGGATCACCGCAATCTGCAACTCCTCGCGTGAGCCGAAATGGGCAAACACGCCGGATTTGCTCATCTGCGTTACCTCGGCCAGCGCACCGATCGACAAACCCTCCAGCCCCATGTGCGACGACAAAGCCAGCGCCGCCTCCAGGATCACGGCGCGGGTTTGCTGGCCTTTGTGCAGCGCCCGCATGGCGGAGCGCCTGGGCGTGGGTGGTAACGAGGAGACGGGCAAAGGGTTGGACTCAGAATGAAACGAACGATCGTGCTATTTTGCAGAATCCCTGGCGCCTCTGCTCGATGAAAAGCAGCATTTTTCTAGACCGATGTGACTAGATCGGTCGGCAATGCCTCTTGATCAGCCCCGATCCGGGCCCGGACGGGACCGGCCGGATTGAAGCCACGCAGCCGAATGCAGTACGCTAGAAGCCAGCGCCACCGGGCCTGGCTCCGGGCGGCGCGCACGACGCCCTTGCCATGGAGGCCTGTTCTCTTGGACGTGCTGCAGCTCGATATGTCCGGACGCCCGCAAGCGTGGATCACGCCGCGCGAAGCGGCTGTGCTCTATGCCTGCGACGGCGTAGCCTGGACGCTGGGCCGCGCCTGCCATGTACTGCGCGGCGGCATCCAGCGCAGCACCGGGTTGCAATCGCGCATTGAGGTGCATTCGATCATCGCGGTGCGCGGCACCATCCCCAGCCGGGCCTGGCGCATGGTGCCGGCAATGACCAACCCCAAGCTGTTTGTGCGCGACCGCCATGTCTGCGCCTATTGCGGCGGGCGTTTTGGTTTTGACCTGCTGACCCGCGAGCACATCGTGCCCACATCGCGCGGCGGGCGCGACACCTGGATGAACTGCATCACCGCCTGCCGCGCCTGCAATGGCCGCAAGGGCAACCGTTTACCCGATGAATCCCGCATGAGCCTGCTGTACCTGCCCTACACGCCCAGCCTGCACGAGGACATGATCCTGCGCGGCCGCCGCATCCTGGCCGACCAGATGGAGTTTTTGCTGGCCAATGTGCCGCGCTCCAGCCGCTTGCATGCGTGATGCAGGGATAACGCACGTTTGTTCCCCGAGGTTTTACGCAACTTCACCCGCACAACCGGAACCGGGGTTCAGAATCACGGTTCAAACCGGCCTGGTCAACGGCAGGCTGGCTTTCGCCGTTGTGAAGAACAACTGTCACGAGGACTCCCCATGCGCCGCACCCTTTTTGCCCTGGCTGTCAGCGCCAGCGTCATCGCCAGCCTGGCCGGCTGCGCCACCAGCAACCCCGATGTGATCAGCCGCAACGATGCGCAGCGCATGTCCACCGTCGTTGATGCCACCGTGCTGACGGTGCGCAACGTCACCGTTGAAGGCACACAAAGCGGCGCCGGCGCCGTCACCGGTGGCGTTGTGGGCGGCATCGCCGGCGCATCGGTCGGTGGCCGGCGTGAATCGGCCGCAATCGGCGTGCTGGGTGCGGTGGCCGGTGCCGTGGTGGGCAATGTGATCGAGCGCAGCAGCACCCGCGAAGAATCGCTGGAAATCATGGTGCAACTGCGCAATGGTGACCGCCGCGCCATCGTGCAGGGCAAGGGCAGCGAGAGCTTCAACCCCGGTGATGCCGTGATCATCGTCACCACCGGCAGCAAGGTGCGGGTGTCGCGTGCACCGGCCGGCACGGTGCCCGCAGGCAACTCCGGCGGCACCACGCTGCCGGTGCCGATGCCGGGCACACGCAGCTAAGCCACGGCATTGGCCAGGCCTGCGGGCCGCCAGCGCAAAGGCTGGAACACGAAGTTCGTGTAACACGAATTTCGTGTAACATTGTGATCACCGCCTTGGACGATCACGATGAAAAACATCACCATCACGATGGAAGAGAGTGTTGCCGAGTGGGCCCGCATGGAGGCCGCACGGCGCAACACCAGTGTGTCGCGGCTGTTGGGCGAGTTGGTGGCCGAGAAGATGCGCCACGACGACGCCTACGACCGCGCGATGCGCGAGGCGCTGGAGTTCAGAAGTTTCGGCGTCTCGGAAGGGCGCTACCTGAGCCGCGATCAGGTCAATGACCGCGCTTTGGTCCGGGGCCTGCGGTGACAACACTGGTTTTTGTCGACACCAACGTGCTGCTGTACGGTGTTGACGACAAGGATCTGGCCAAGCGCGACCTGGCCCGGCGCTGGATCACCGCCTGCTGGCAACGGCGCTGCGGGCGGTTGTGCACCCAGGTGCGCAATGAGTTCTACAACAACGCTCGCAAGAAGTTACCGTCCGCCAACTCGGCC
>JANOBL010000696.1:0-2537 GCA_031411635.1 Betaproteobacteria bacterium | reverse complement strand
CGTGACTACCCGGCGAAGCTGCTGCCACCACCGCAGCCGGCGGGTGTTTGTCAGCGCCCGGACCCCGCCAGCAACACCACCAGCGCACCCGCGCCGCCCTGCGGCCCGCTGGCCTGGGCAAAGGCGATCACCACCGCGCTTTGCGCCAGCCAGCGCTGCACCCGGGCCTTCAGCACCGGTTGTTTGCCGGGGGAGCCATGACCCTTGCCGTGCACCACCCGCAAACAGCGTTTGCCGCTGCGGTGGCTGTCGCGGATGCAGGCCGCCAGCAGCTCACGCGCCTGGTCGCGGTTGCAGCCGTGCAGATCAATCTGGCCCTGCAGCGCCCAATGGCCACGCCGCAGCTTGGCCACCACATCCTGGCCGATGCCCGGGCGCCGGAAACTCAGGCCGTCGTCGGTCAGCAGCAGCGATTCGAGGTTGACCTCGTCCGACAGCGATTCGGCCAGCGCCGCCTGCTCGTCCAGCTCACGCTGGCGCGGGTAGGGCGCCGGGCGCGGCAAGTGGATCTCGGCGGTGCCGCTGTCGCGCAGCGGGTGAACCGGGCCCACGCTGCGTGCGAACAGGCCAGACAGGCCCGATAGGCCCGATAGGCCATGCAGCGCCGGTTGGTGCAAGGCCTGGGCTTGCCGGGCCGCCGGCCGAACCAGGTCCAACCGTGCCTGCTCAGCCGCTTGCTGCCGCGCCTGCTGCAAGGCCTGGTGCAACAGGCCCAACTCGGCCAGGCTGCGCAGCTTCACAACAAGCCCCGCTCGGAAAACGACACCACCTGGCCATAACCCACCACCAGGTGGTCCAGCACCTTGACATCCACCAGCGCCAGCGCGTTTTTCAGCGTCTGGGTCAAAAACTCGTCGGCGCGTGATGGCTCGGCCACGCCCGACGGGTGGTTGTGCGCCAGGATCACCGATGCCGCATTGCGCGCCAGTGCGCGCTTGACCACCTCGCGCGGGTACACGCTGGTCTGGCACAGGGTGCCGGTGAACAGCGTGTCGAACTTGATCAAGCGGTGCTGGGCATCCAGAAACAGTGCCACAAATACCTCGTGCTGCAGCGTGCCCAACTGAAGCTGCAGGTAGTCCTTGACGGCCTGCGCCTGGGCCAACACCGGGCCATCCTCCAGCCGCTGCGCCAGCGCGCGGCGCGCCATCTCCACCACTGCGGCCAGCTCGGCGCGTTTGGCCGGCCCCAGGCCTTTGATGGCTTTCAAGTCAGCCGCGTCGGCTTGCAGCAGCCCGGCAAAACCACCAAAGCGGTTGAGCACGCTCTCAGCCATCTGCAGTACACCGATGCCCTTGATGCCGGTGCGCAGCAGCAGCGCCAGCAACTCGGCACCAGACAGGCTGGCCGCACCGTGCTTCAGCAGTTTTTCACGCGGCCGGGCGTCAACCGGCAAATCCTTGATCAACATGGTGATTGCAGTGCGAGGCCGTGCGAGGAAGGGGGAGGGGGCTGCGGTGCACACCGGGGCGGCCCGTAGAATGATGGGTTCAGTCTATGCGTTCACCCCGGGCGCGCGCTTCCCCCACCATCCCCCCCATCAGTGTGATCACCATTCAGGAGGGGTCGTTCCTGACCCTGCATTACCGGCTGGCCGGCCCCGACGGCGCGGATGTGATCAACACCTTCGCCGATCATCCGGCCACCTTGTCGCTGGGCACCGGCCAGCTTGCGCCGGCGATGGAGAAGCGCCTGCTCGGCCTGCCCGAGGGCAGCCACCAGGTGTTTGCGCTGGCCGCCGGCGAGGCCTTTGGCCAGCGTAACCCCGAGCTGTTGCAGCGTGTCAAACGCAGGCTGCTGGCCGAGCTGGGCGATCCGGATGCGGTGTACCAGGCCGGCGATGTGGTGCAGTTCCCCACGCCCGATGGCGTTGCCAGTTATGCCGGCGTGGTGCGCGAAACCGCCGATGATTGGCTGCTGTTCGACTTCAACCACCCGCTGGCCGGCCAGCCGGTGACGTTTGAAGTGCAAGTGATCGGCGTGCTGTGATGAACCCGCTGCCCAACTCCCGGGTCGACGACGTGCTGCTGGCCGAGCCGCGTGGTTTTTGCGCCGGTGTGGACCGCGCGATCGAGATCGTCGAGCGTGCGCTGCTGCGCTTTGGCGCGCCGATCTACGTGCGCCATGAGATTGTTCACAACACTTATGTCGTCAACGACTTGAAAGCCAAGGGCGCGGTCTTTATCGAAGACCTGGCCGATGTGCCACCCGGTGCCACGCTGGTGTTCTCTGCCCACGGTGTGAGCCAGGCGGTGCGCAGCGAGGCCGAGCAGCGGGGCTTCCAGGTGTTTGATGCCACCTGCCCATTGGTCAGCAAGGTGCATGTGGAGGTGGCCAAGCTGTCGCGCGAGGGTTATGAATTCATCATGATCGGCCACAAAGGCCATCCCGAGGTGGAGGGCACGATGGGCCAGTTGGACCAGGGCATCTACCTGGTCGAGGACGTGGCCGATGTGGCGCGTGTCTCGCCCCGGGGTGAGCGGCTGGCGGTGGTGACGCAGACGACGCTGAGCGTGGACGACGCTGCAGCGATCCTG
>JANOBL010000695.1:0-2468 GCA_031411635.1 Betaproteobacteria bacterium | reverse complement strand
GGCCTGCGCTGTGATTTCCAGCAGGCGCTGGCCGAGTTGCGCACCGACCTGGACCGCTTCAGCCCGGCTGAAAAATCGGCGCTGATGGCCTGCGGTTACCAGATGGCCGGCCAGGCCATTGCTCGGGACTTGCCCACGCTGGCGGCCTGGGCCGGCGCGCGCCAGACGGCGCCCTGGCCGTTTTTGGCGATGCTGGCCGAGATCACGTCCACCGCCGATGCAACACCCGATCGGGCGTCGCTGCTGCAGGCGTTTCGTGACGGTAGCCGGGTTCGGTTGGTTTGACAACCCGGCCCGGTGGCGGACGGCCCAAGCCGCGTATCAGCGCAGCTTGGCGCGCCGATGCCGGGTGACGCCAGCCATACCGGCCAGCGCCAATGCCACCAAGGCCCAAGCGGCCGGCTCCGGCACCGCCTGCAGCGCCAGGTTGTCCAGCACAAAGTCGCCGTTGGCGCTGAAACTCACCGACGCCAGCCCGCTCCAGCCGCTGAAGTTGAAGCTGCTCAGCGCCCCCAGGTTCAGCAGTTGCGACAACAAGGTGTTGTCACTTTGCAGGCCTTGCACCAGCAAGCTGGTGGCCGGTGCCGCCACCTGGCCATCGCCACTGCCAAAGTCCAGCGACGCCAGGTTGAACAAACCCACCGTCGCTCTTGTCAGCCCCAGCACATTGTTGGCCAGCCCGTACAGGCCGGGTGATCCGCCGCTGCCCACGCCGTCCAGTTGCAGAAAGGTGGCGGCGTCGCCCTTGAAGTTGTAGCCCGCCTCGCTGTAGGTGGCCACGTTGCTGACCGGATCGATGTCGATCAGGCCGGGGGCATCAAAGGTCACCACGGCGGCCTGGACACTGCCCAGGCCCAGCGCACCGATGACGGCCAAAGTTGTCAGTTGTTTGATCATGATGGATCGAGGCTCCTGGGTTTGATCCGCCGGCTCACTGCGCACCCGGGATCGGCGTGTTCAGGTACGGAAACACCGGCAGCAGCGGCACCACCGCCTGGTCCACCGCATCATGCAGTTTGTACGCGGTGTCGCCGAGTGGCACCACCCCCGGGTTGCAGGCCGCGCCAAATCCCAGCCCATTGCCGCCATTGGCCCGGCACAGCCCGCCCATCACCGCCACCAGCGAGATGTCCACCACATCGTCCTTGGGCCGGCGGCCGTTGGGGTAACCGGCCAGGTCGATCGCCTGGGCCAGATTCTGCGCCCCGCCCACACGCAGGATTTCGCCGACGATGCCCAGCCGGTTCTGCTGCGCAAACGACACGGCCGGGATCGCGGTGTTCAGCCGCAGCATCTCCGAAGCCACCACGTTTTGCGGCTGGTTGACGCCGGCGATGCCGGTCAGAAAGGTGGTGACCAGGTCCAGCCGCGGCAGATTGGTCGGCGCAGCGTCGCCGGGCTGCAGGCCGTAGGCAATCTCCACCAAGCGGGGCAGCGTGGGGTTGGTCACATAGTCGATGAACTGGCCGTCGCCGGTGGGCTTGGAGGCGTTGAACTTGTCCTTGTCGGGCAGGCCGATCACCACCTCGTTGACCAGCGGCATGCCCAGCCTGGACACCTGCACCCAGGCGCCGCCGTAGCTGGCCGCCACCTGGTGGCCGCTGGGCGGTGCGGCATTCAGCAGGCTGCTCTGGCGCAGGCTGGCGGTGGTCCAGGCGCCGATCACCGGATCGCTGCTGCCGGCCGCCAGCAAACAGGTCTTGTCGATCTCCAGCGCCAGCGTGGTGACGTTTTTGTCGCCGATGGTGTTGGGCGCGGCATTGATCAAGGCTGGGTTGGTGATCACCGACAGCGGCGCGTTGACCAGGTCGAAGATCGTGCCCAGGTTGACCGCAAACGGATCCTGGCGCTGGCCCACAAACACCTTGGCCGGCGTGGCGCAGCCGGGGATGCTGACGCTGTGGATGTGCTTGGCGGCGTAGCCGGGGTAATCGGGGATGGTTTTGCTGCCGATGTTGTCCACCGGTTTGTCAAACAGTGCCACGCCACCCGCACCGGTCACCACCGAGGCCGTGCCGGTGCGGCGGTCGCCACGCACCAGGGTCAGGTTGAACTTTTCGTTGACGTTCAGCGCGGCGGCGTTTTTGTCGCTGACGCCACCGGCCTGGGTCAGCGGGATCGCCACCATCTTGTTGCCGATGGGCAGCTTGATGGCCTTGAAGTCGTTCTGGAATCTGAACTGGAAGGTCAGGTCTTCCTTGCCATCGCCGTTGTTGTCGATGTGGATCTCGTACAGCGCGTTCGGGTCCATCTTGAAGTAGTTGGGGCCACCGTAAGCGTCCTGCAGCGGCTGGTAGTTGGCGATCAGCGTGACAAAGCCGCTGCGGCCACTCTCGTAGCTGTTGAACATGTACAAATCGGTGGCATCCACCTTGGGCTGGGTGGCGATGAACGGTGCCTCGCGGTGGCTGGAGGCCTGGGCTGGCAGGGCGGCCAGCGTGCTGATGACGGCGGCCGAGATGGCCGTC
>JANOBL010000694.1:0-3880 GCA_031411635.1 Betaproteobacteria bacterium | reverse complement strand
CATCCGCAGGTGATCGAGGCCCGCGCCAACATCAATGAGCTGCGCAGCCGGGTGGATGCCGAAACCCGCCGCGTCACCGGGGGCGTCACGGTCACCAACACCATCAACAAGCAGCGCGAATCGCAGTTGCGCAGCTCGCTGGAAACCCAGCGCATCAAGGTGTTGCAGATGAAGGCGGTGCGCGACGAAGGCCAGGTGCTGGTGCGCGAGGTGGAAAGCGCCCAGCGCACCTACGACGGCATGATGGCGCGGTTGAACCAAACCGCGATGGAGGCGCAAAGCACCCAAAGCTACGCCAACGTGCTGTCCACCGCGCAGCCGCCGGCCGAGCCGTCGTCGCCCAAGATCGTGCTGAACGCTGCCTTGGCGGTGTTTGTCGGTTTGCTGCTGGCCGTGGGCGTGGCCTTGTTGCTGGAGCTGAGCAACCGGCGCATCCGCGCGCCGGACGATGTGGTGGCCAGCCTGGGCTTGCCGGTGCTGGGTACCTTGCCCAAGCCGGGGGCCAAGCGCTTCAGCTCGGGCAAGCGGGTTTCATTGATGCAGCAGCGGGTGATCGGTCTGCCTGCGCCGACCAAGGGTTGACGATGGCGACGTCCAGGGAATCAGGTTTGCACGCCGCTGCGGGTGTGGCCGATGGCGGCGCGGCGGTGGCCGATCGCTCGATCGGCTCGATCATTGCCGAGACGCGCAACCTCACCGCCGACCAGGTGGAAAAGGTGCTGCAGCACCAGCGCGCCAAAGGCATCCGTTTTGGCGAGGCCGCGATTGCGCTGGGTTATGCCAGCGCCGACGACGTGCTGTTTGCGCTGAGCCAGCAGTTTCATTACCCCTATGCCGCCGAAAGCCAGCGCAAGGCCAACCCCGAGCTGGTGGCGCTGAACCAGCCGTTTGGTGTGCAGGCCGAGTCGTTTCGCGCCATCCGCAGCCAGTTGATGATGCGGCTGTTCAACGAGGGCCAAGAGCGCCACGCCATTGCCGTGGTCAGCCCCGACAGCGGCGACGGCAAGAGCTTTTTCTCGGCCAACCTGGCCGTCACCCTGGCGCAGCTTGGTGGCCGCACCCTGCTGGTGGATGCCGACATGCGCGGTCCGCGCCAGCACCAGGTGTTTGGCATCAGCAACAACGCCGGCCTGTCCGGCATCCTCAGCGGCCGGGCCGAGGCCCAGGTGATCCAGCAAGTGCCCGGCGTGCCCAGCCTGTTTGTGCTGCCGGTGGGCATCACCCCGCCCAACCCGCTGGAGCTGGTAGAGCGCCCGGCGTTTGGGCTGTTGATCCGCGAGCTGCTGTCCAAGTTTGACCACGTAGTGGTCGATACCCCAGCGGCGCAGTACGGCAGCGATTGCGCGGTGATTGCGGCCCGCTGCGGCGCGGCCTTGGTGATTGCCCGGCAAGACAAATCGCGGGTGCGCAGCCTGGAAGAGCTGGTCAGCAATTTGGCTGAAACGCCGGCCACCGTGGCAGGCGTGATCTTCAACGAGTTCTGACGTGGCCACAGCGGTTGATCAGCGTTCTGCAGCAGCGCGTCCGCCACCTCCGCCGCGTTTACCGCTGCTGCCCGACGGCTTCGACTGGGTTGTTTGCGTCGCGCTGGCATTGGGCCTGCTGATCCTGTACGCCCCGGCCTATTCGGAGTTGGCCCGCACGCTGTGGGCCTCCGACGAGCAAGGCCACGGCCCGATCATCCTGATCGTCTCGGCCTGGTTGCTGTACGGCCGCCGGCACGACATTGCCGCCGCACCGAGCCGTCCCTGGCCGTGGCTGGGCTGGCCGATGCTGGTGTTTGCGCTGACGCTGTATGCGTTTGGCCGGTCGCAAGACATCATCATGTTTCAGATCGGCTCACAGATCATTTTGCTGGTCGCGCTGGTGTTGGTCTTCAAAGGCCTGCGGGCGTTGAAGCTGGTGTGGTTTCCGCTGTTCTTCATGCTGTTCATGGTGCCGCTGCCCGAGGCCTTGGTGGCGGCAGTGACTGCACCGCTCAAATCAGCTGTGTCGGCGGTGGCCAGCAACCTGCTGTACCAGCTTGGCTACCCGGTGGGCCGCTCGGGCGTGGTGATGACCGTGGGCCCGTACCAACTGCTGGTGGCCGATGCCTGCGCCGGGCTGAACAGCATGTTCACGCTGGAGGCGCTGGGCATGCTGTACATGAACCTGATGAAGTACACCAACCCCACGCGCAACGTCGTGCTGGCGCTGCTGCTGGTGCCCACCGCGTTTGCCGCCAACATCGTGCGGGTGATGATCCTGGTGCTGGTGACTTACCACTTTGGCGACGAGGCCGGCCAGGGCTTTGTGCACGGCTTTGCCGGCATGGTGTTGTTCATGGTGGCGCTGGGGCTGATGTTGGTGCTGGACAAGGGGCTGGGGCTGTTCATGCCGGCGCATCGGACTGCGGGCGGCAGCGCACGTGCGGGCGCATCGGTTGCTGGGCTTGATTGACTGGGCTGGACAGGAGATTGCGCATGGACGCTGTACGCGAAACACTGGACGTCGCTGGCGGCACTGTCACCATCCGTTTGCCGGTCAGTTTTGCCGCGCGACGGGTTGAAGTCATCGTCCTGCCGGCCTTGGATCAAGACAGCACAGTTCAACAGCCTGCGCGTCGGCATCAACCCGCGCCTGAACTTTCTGGCACCGTCATCCATGACGAACTGATCCAGCCGGCTGCCGGTGCCGAGGAATGGGACGCGTTGAAGTGATGCTTCTTGATATCCATGTGTGGGTGAGGTGGTTGGCGCCCGCATCGCGACCGCTGCCGGCGGCTGCGTTGGCGGCTGCGTTGGCGGCCATTGCGGCGGCTGACGGGTTGGCGGAGTCGGCTGTCTTCCCGTCGCCTGAAATGACCGGGTTTTTGGCATGAAGGCCTCGCGCATCAAGGCCCTCGTGGTGCTGCTGCTCACCGTGGCCGCTTTTGCCGGCGCCCAGGCCTGGCGGCCCACGGCCCACCTGACCGACACCCGGCCCCGGGTGGACCTGGAAACGATGTTTCCAAAACGCTTTGGCGAATGGGCGCTGGACGATCGCATGCCGGTGCAACTGGTATCGCCCGACACCCAGGCCATGCTGAACAAGATCTACAACCAGACCTTGAGCCGCACCTACATCAACCTCAAAGGCGACCGCATCATGTTGTCGGTGGCCTACGGCGGCGACCAGTCCGATGCCACGCGCGCCCACCGCCCCGAGGTGTGTTATCCGGCCCAGGGCTTTGAAATCACGGCCCGGCAAGACAGTGTGATCCCGATTGCCGGCGGCACGCTGCGGGTGCGCAAGCTGGTTTCAAAGCTCGGCAGCCGCAACGAGCCCATCACCTACTGGATCACCGTGGGCGACCATGTCACCCTCAGTGGCACCGAGCAAAAATTGGCCCAGTTGTCGTACAGCGCACGCGGTGTGATCCCGGACGGCATGCTGGTGCGTGTTTCCAGCATCGACCCCGACGCCGGCAAGGCTTACCTGGTGCAGCAAGGCTTTGTGGGTGATTTGTCGAGTGCCATCCGGGCTGATCTGAAGCCGCAGGTTATTGGCAAGACGGGGGCGTGAACTCGCATCCGGCTCCCAAGGACTTTTTATGAAAATGAATGGCTTGTCCACCGAAGATCTTCGCGCTGAATATCACCGCCAAGACCTGGGCAAGTTGGTGAGGGGCAAGTACGCCACCCGGGTGGCCAAGGCAAAGCCTGCGACCAAAAAGTTATCGGCTGGCAAGGTTGCCGGTTGACCTCCTGCCTCGCGGTAGCGCAAGACAAGATTCAGTGCCGCCAGGAACAGCCCGCGTGATCCTTGCCCTCAAATACGACAACCTGTGCAGCTTTAACGCCAGCCAAGCCGTCCACGCCGATGGGTTGCCGGATAATTGACCCTGCAACCGGCGTCCGCA
>JANOBL010000693.1:0-7957 GCA_031411635.1 Betaproteobacteria bacterium | reverse complement strand
TGATCGAAGCGATGGTGGCGCTGGCCGTGATGGCGTTTGGCATGCTCTCGCTGGTGGGTGTGCAGGCCACGATGCGGCTGAACAACGATCTGGCCAAGCAGCGCAGCGAGGCCACCTGGATCGCCACCGAAGAGGTGGAGGGCCTGCGCAACTACCGGTCGCTGGCGGCGGTGAATGGCCAGCCCGGCAAGTCCTGGGCCGAGATCGCCAGCCGCACGCTGGACGCGTATGTGCCGCCGGATTCAATCGGCAACACCACTTACCGGGTGGAGCGCACGGTCAATACCATCGCCGCCACGCGCCAGAAAGTGATCAAGGTGGATGTGAGCTGGGCCGACCGCACCGGCGTCACCCAGCATGTGGTGCTGGACAGCGTGGTCACCGGCGTGGCGCCCAATTTGTCGGGCTTGCTGGCGGTCCCGACCCGGCCGTCGGCCACCAACCAGGTCAATGGCCGCGATGTGACGATCCCGCGCGATGCAGTCGTGGATGCCCAGCACCCCGAGCGCAGCCTGTTTGTGCCGCCTGGCAGCAGCAGCGTGTACTGGTACTTCAACAACCTGACCGGCCAGTTGCGGGTGTGCGCCAGCGCGGGCGACGATTCGGGTTGCGACATTGCGCGGCTGGTGTCGGGCACGGTGCGGTATCACCTTTCTGCCGCAGCCTTCACCTCTTCAGATTTTGAAAACCCGCAGGGACCAGCTTTCAGGCTGGCGGACGGCCCAAGTGCGCTAACGCTGGATTTTCCAAATCCACTGCAGATGCCTGGCGTGACATCGCGCTGCTATGCCGATAGCCCGGCGTCCTTGAACGTCACGGCGATCAACTACTACTGCGCAGTGACATCGCCGCTGATCCCGGGGGGTTGGGGCGGCAAGCTGAACCTAAACTTGGTACAGGATGGCGACCCGCCCTCGCTGCCTCTCGACAAGGATGACGTCGACAAATACCAAGTCTGCCGCTATACCGTGGCCACCGGTGCTGGCGACGCCGCCGCCGACGCCACCGACTACACCGTCAACGTCGAACATCCCAAAACTTATTGCTTCGTCAGAAGTAACACCTTGACGCAAGACCGGTTTTGCCGCTCCTCGCGCGTCACCAACAACCTGATCAACCAAAACTTCCTAGTGATTCGGGGTGGCCGGGAATGCCCGATCGGCCATCCTGTCGATTTGGCCAACGGCATTCTGATGAATACCCGCACCCGGCCGCACCAGCCCTGAGATGGGCCTGTCCACTGCCGACCACGCCCTGCTGGGCCGGGCGATTGAGCTGGCCCAAGCCGCCATCGGCCTGTCCGATCCCAACCCCCGGGTGGGTTGCGTGCTGCACGATGCCAACGGCATGCTGGTGGGCGAAGGCCATACCCAGCAAGCCGGTGGGCCGCATGCCGAGGTGATGGCGCTGCGGCAAGCGGCAGCGGCCGGCCGCTCGTTGTTGGGTGGCACGGCCTGGGTCAGCCTGGAGCCCTGTGCCCACCATGGCCGCACGCCGCCCTGCGCCGATGCGCTGGTGGCCGCCGGCCTGGCACGGGTGGTGGTGGCCAGTGCCGACCCCTTTGCCCAGGTGGCCGGCCGGGGCCTGGCGCGGCTGCGCGCGGCCGGGCTGGTGGTGGACCTGGCCGAGCCCGGTGCCACCCGGCGCGCGGCGCAAGAACTGAACATCGGGTTTTTCTCGCGTGTGCTGCGCCAGCGCCCCTGGGTGCGGCTGAAGATCGCCGCATCGCTGGACGGCCGCACCGCACTGGCCGACGGCAGCAGCCAGTGGATCACCGGTGCCGAGGCGCGCAGCGACGGCCACCGCTGGCGGCGCCGCGCCGGGGCGGTGCTGACCGGTGTGGGCACGCTGCTGGATGACGACCCGCGGCTCGATGTGCGGCTGGTGCCCAGCCTGCTGCAGCCGATGCGGGTGGTGGTGGACTCCGGCTTCCGCACACCGCCCACGGCGCGCCTGCTGCCGGGCCCCGGCCGGTCGCTGGTGGTGGGTGCACAAGCGCATGAGCAGCGCATGGCGGCGCTGCGCGAGGCCGGGGCCGAGTTGATGCTGTTGCCCAACCTGCATGGCCGGGTTGATTTGCCGGCGCTGATCACCCGGCTGGCCACCGACGGCGTCAACGAGTTGCATGTGGAAGCCGGCGCCACCCTGAACGGCGCGCTGCTGCAAGCCGGCCTGGTGGACGAGATGCTGGTCTACCTGGCGCCCAAGCTGATCGGGCCGGGCCGTGAGCTGGCCACGCTGCCGGCGTTGCAGCAGCTTTCCCAAGCCCAGCCGCTGCACTTTGAAGAGGTTTTGCAGATTGGCCAGGACCTGCGCATCCGCGCCCGCCGGCCCGGTGCGGACGATTTTCTCGATCTGGTGGCAACGGCAGGCCACTGACCCGGCAGCAACGCCCGCACGCTGGCACGCCGCATCAGTGGTGATCACTGCGCCGCACGGCGGGCACACGGTATTCCCGGCCCACCACCGCCACCGCAAGCTGGTAGTTGTGCTGGGCGCGCAGGCTGAGCGCCGAAAGTTCCACCCGGCCTTGGGCATCGCAGGGAAAGCTCAAACCCCGGCCCTCGACAAACAGCGAGCCAAAGTGCAACTCGTAGCCGGCGCCGTCCAGCGGCGGTTCGGTGGGCCGGCGGGCGGCCTGTAGGGCAGCAGCAGTCATGGTGGCACTCTCCGGGTGGCAAGTGGCCCGCCGCACCTTGCACGGGCCTGTTACTACAGCCTAGTGCAGCCACCGCCCAATAAAAGGGCCTGCCGCCGCGATGCAAAGTCAGCGATCAGCGCGAGCCGCTGTCAGCCTGCCATGCACCGCCTGTGCAGAAACCTTGATGCCCCGTACGCCCCTACACCAGCGTCAAAGCGTGGCGGCCAGGCGGGCGAGTTGATCGGTGGCAATGCCCCAGCCTTCATGGAAGCCCATCTTCTCGTGTGCTGCGCAGTCCTCGGCCGACCAGTGGCGCGCCCTGGCGGTGTAGCGGGTTTGGCCGGCTTCGTCTTCAAACGTCAGGATGATCGTGAAAAACGGTTTGGCCGATGGCACCCAGGCGCTGGTGTAGGCGTCGGTGGCAACCAGGCGCTGGTTCTTGACAACCTCCAGGTAAACACCGTGGTTGGGCACCTGGGTGCCGTCCGGGCCTTGCATCGTGATCAAGCTGGCGCCGCCCGCGCGCAAGTCGATTTCGGCGGCAATGGTTTTCCACGGCGGCGGGGTGAACCATTGCACGATCAGCGCTGGCTCGGTCCAGCAGCGAAACAGCTTGTCGCGCGGCACATCGATCAAACGGGTCAGAACCAGCTCATGCGCAGGTGCGGCTGGGGTCGAGGGGGCGGGCATGATTTCTCCTTCAAGCAGATTGTTTGTGGGTCACACAGGCGCCAAAGCGGCGGCCGGCGGCTAGGTCTGCAGCAACACCTGAAACCCGCCGTAGATCAGCCGCTTGCCGTCAAACGGCATCGGATTGGCGCCGGGCTGCATGCGCGGATCGGCCATCAGCGCTTTCCAACCATCGTCGCGCGCCGCGCGCGAGGGCCAGTTGACCCATGAAAACACCACCGTCTCGCCCGGCTCGCATTTCACGGCCATTGGAAACGAGGTGAGCTTGCCCTCTGGCACATCGTCACCCCAGCATTCCGCAACCCCCAAGGCGCCGTGCTCCTTGAACAGCGCAGCGGAGGTTTCAGCATGCTTCAGGTAGGCCTCGCGGTTGGCAGTGGGGACGGCGGCAACAAAGCCATCGATGTAGGACATGGTGTGAAAACTCCTCAGGGTGTGGCTGGGTCCGGCGTGCCGCCCAGCAGGTTGGCGACATGAAGCCGCAAATGTGCGATGTACGGGGCCCCCACGATGCTGACACACCGCGCACCTAGCGGCGATCTGCCAGCAAGAAGCTGCTGGCCGGCTGGCCCGCCACCGGCACGCCGATCGGGTTGGTCTCGTCCTTCAGCCCAAGCCCCGACAACTGGCGTGCACGCGCCTGGTCCATCAGCACCTGCAGCTTGTGCGCGGCCTCGTCGTAGGCCAGGCCGGCCGGGCGGATGTTGGAGACGCAGTTGCGGCAGGCGTCGGTGAGGCCCGGGGTGGGCATCCAGGTGAGGTAGGCGCCCATGCTGTCGGGCGAGCTCAGGCCCGGGCGCTCGCCGATCAGCACCAGCACCAGGCGCGCGCCCAGCAGCGCACCAACGTCGTCGCCCACGGCCACGCGGCCTTGTGTCACCAAGGCCAGCGGGCCGACGGTCCAGCCTGCTGATTGCAAGCGCGGAAGGATTCGTTCGAGCAAGGGCACGGCATGTTTGCCAACCGCCGGTGCTGACAAGCCGTCCGCGATCACGACGACGAGGTCGAGGTTGCGGGCTGCAAGCGGCGGGTTGCCACCGACCGCTTGTTCGTCTTGGTGGGAAAGGGCTGCGCGCGAGGCGTCGTCCAGCCGCCGGCCCAGATCGGGTCGCTGCAGGTAGGTGTTGCGGTCACCGGCCGCGCTGTGCAGCAGCAGCACCTGCTGCGACAGCGCACCCAGGCCAGCCTGCAGCGCCTGCACATCCAGGCCCAGGTGGACGGCATCCCGCGCCTGCGCATGCGCAAGCTGAAACGCCAGGTGGGCCCGGGTGGGCAAGCTCACCCCTGCACGGCCCAGGGCGATGCGCGCATCGGTGTACTGGCGCAGCGCTTGCCATGGATTGGCAATGACAGGGGGCTGGTGCTGGCTCATCGCAAGCCCGGCAAGGCCGGCTGGAAGATCGCGGGCAGGCCGTTGGGCAGGCGAAACTGCAGGCCTGGCGTACCCGCGTCCGTACCCACAACCGTACCCGTACCCACACCCGGGCTGAAGATCTGCATCCGTTCCAGCCAGGCCTCAAACTCCGGTGCCGGGCGCAGCCCCAGCAGCCGGCGCACGTACAAGGCATCGTGAAACGAGGTGCTCTGGTAGTTCAGCATGATGTCGTCCGACCCCGGGACGCCCATCACAAAGCTGCAGCCTGCGGCCGCCAGCAAGGTCAGCAGCACATCCATGTCGTTCTGGTCGGCTTCGGCATGGTTGGTGTAGCAAACATCGCAGCCCATCGGCAGGCCCAGCAGCTTGGCGCAAAAGTGGTCTTCCAGGCCGGCGCGGATGATTTGCTTGCCGTCGTACAGGTACTCCGGGCCGATGAAGCCGACCACGGTATTGACCAACAGCGGCTTGAAGTGTCTTGCAACGGCGTAGGCCCGAGCCTCGCAGGTTTGTTGGTCCACACCGTGGTGCGCATTGGCGGACAAGGCACTGCCCTGCCCGGTTTCAAAATACATGACGTTGTCGCCCACGGTGCCGCGCTTCAGCGACAGCGCCGCACTGCGGGCCTCCGCCAGCAGCGCCAGGTTCAGCCCGAAGCTGCTGTTGGTGGCCTCCGTGCCACCGATGGACTGAAACACCAGGTCCACCGGCGCGCCCCGCTCGATCGCCTGCAAGGTGTTGGTGACATGGGTCAGCACACAGGATTGGGTGGGGATGTTGTAGCGCTCGATGATGTTGGCCACCATCGTCACCAGCGTGACGACCTGCCCCACGTTGTCGGTGGCCGGGTTGATGCCGATCACCGCATCCCCACTGCCGTACAGCAGGCCATCCAGCATGCTGGCCGCAATGCCGCTGGCGTCATCGGCGGGATGGTTGGGTTGCAGGCGGGTTGACAAGCGGCCTGGCAAGCCCAGCGTATTGCGGAAAGCGGTGCTGACCTGGCACTTTTTGGCCACCAGGATCAAGTCCTGGTTGCGCATGATCTTGGCCGTGGCCGCCGCCATTTCGGGCGTGATGCCCGCAGCAACACTGGCCAGCGTGGCGGCGTCGGTGTCGTCGCCCAGCAGCCAGTTGCGAAAATCGCCGACTGTCAAGTGGCTGATCGGCGCAAAGGCCAGCGTGTCGTGGGTGTCGATGATCAGCCGCGTGATCTCGTCGGTTTCATACGGCACCAAGGCCTCGCTGAGAAAGCTGCGCAACGGCAGGTCCGCCAGCGCCATCTGCGCAACGGCGCGCTCCTGTGCCGATTCGGCAGCCAAGCCGGCCAGACGGTCCCCCGAGCGCTCGGGTGTGGCCTTGGCCATCAGCACCCGCAAGCTGCTGAAGGTGTAGCTTTTGGCACCAACTTGGTGGCTGTAGGCAGGGCGGCTCATGGCTGATTTGTTGGGAGGGAGGGCGCTATGAAACGGCTCGAACAACTTGCTCGCGGCTCGCCCCTTGATCCATTTTGCAAGATCGTGGTGATGATGCGGCACGGCGGCGGCATGGCCCGGGAATAACCCGCGTTGCCGCTGGTCGTGGCGGTGCACCCTGGTGCGGGCATCAAAAGCTGAAGGCAAACTGAACGATGACCAAGATTCAACCCTGTCCCTTGATACCGCACGGCGGCTTGGCCTGCCGGTCGCGTGGGTGTATTTCAACTCGGCCGGCGATGTGGTGGAAGCCGTCAAAGCCAGGTCAGGTGGACCTGGCTTTTGTCGCGATCGACCCAGTGCGCGCTGCCGTGATGGACTACACCGCGCCCAACGTGATCATCGTAGGCACCTGCCTGGCAGGCGATGGGCGTGCCCAAGGGCCGCGCCGCGAGCCAGGCCTGCCAATTGAAACCACTTCATTGAAGCCACTTCGATGCCGGTTACTTGGGCAAATGTTGCTTGGCCACATTGCTCAACCCCCTCGGTGGGCGGACGACCTATGTCGTCGGCCTGGGGGCGCTCACGAGGTGGACACGTGAGCGCGTCCACCCACACTGGCGGGCCGGCCGGCACAGCCCGGCGCGCGGCGCTGATCGGCACGCTGGGCTATTTGTTCGCCAGCGTGCTGTGGGGCTTGAACCTGCCGCTGTCGGCCGCGCTGCTAAAGCACTTTGACCCGTTCTGGGTCTCGCCGCTGCGCTACATGGTGGCCACGCTGCTGCTGGGCGGCATGCTGCTGGTTTCACTCGGCCCGCAGCAGCTTCGATCGCCGATCCCACTGTGGCGGGTGGCGGTGTTGAGCCTGTGCGTGGCCGGTTTCCTGCTGCTCTACAACCTGGGCCTGGCCCTGACCCACCCGATGACGGTGGCCGCGCTGTCGGCCGGCTCCCCGGTTTACGTGGCCGTGGTGTCGCGGCTGATGACCGGGGCCCGGCTTGAGCGTGGCTTCTGGGGCGCCACCGCGCTGACCTTGCTTGGTGCCGGCATCGCGGTGCTGGGCCGGTCCCGGGCTGGCGTCGCCGGTGCTGTTGCGGATGTTGGCGTGGGTACGGGTGGTGCGGGTGTGGGTGCAGCATTCAAGCTGCAAGGTGGTGAACTGCTGGTAGTGCTGGGCATCTGTAGCTGGACGGCTTACTCGATCCTGGCCCAGCGCTGGTTTGCGCCCAGCACCTCGCAGTTGCGGCGCACCTACCTCACCACCATCGGGGCCCTGCCCTGGCTGCTGCTGTTTTGGGCAGCCGCACGGGCCAGCGGCCTGGTGGGCCCGCCCAACCTGCACCCGGCGCCGCTGCCGGTGGTCCAGTTGCTGGTGGCGGCGGTGTTCTGCACTGCACTGGCCACCGTGGCCTGGAACACCGGTGTCAACCGCCTGGGCATCCAGACCGGCGGCCTGTGGCAGAACATGGTGCCGGTGTTTGCGGTGCTGATCTCGCTGCTGTTTTTCGGCGTACAGCCGCTGGCCGAGCAGCTTGTCGGCGGCGCGGTGGTGCTGGCCGGGGTGCTGTACATGCAGTGGCAGCGTGCGCGCAGCGCGCGGGCGGTGGTGCCGGTGCCCTGACGATAGACAGGTCACTTCACTGGTCATGACGAGCCTGGTACCGGTTGGTGAGTGGCGCCGGCTGCAGGCTGCTGGAGCCTGTCTGGAATTTTGTGTGCGAGGCATTACATGACGAGCATTTTGTAGGAGCACGTATGCCAAGCAAGACGAGGTCGGTCGTGACGGCCAGGACGGCACTGCCGTCGATTCCGAAGGAGTTGATTGACCATTTTGTG
>JANOBL010000692.1:0-5103 GCA_031411635.1 Betaproteobacteria bacterium | reverse complement strand
CCGCCATGAAAACCAGAATCACCGAACTGTTCGGCATCCAGCACCCCATCATCCAGGGCGGCATGCATTTCGTAGGTTTTGCCGAACTGGCCGCCGCCGTGTCCAACGCGGGCGGCCTGGGCATCATCACCGGCCTGACGCAGCGCACGCCCGAGCTGCTGGCCAAGGAGATCGCGCGCTGCCGCGAGATGACCGACAAGCCGTTTGGCGTCAACCTGACGTTTCTGCCGGCACTCACCGCCCCCGATTACCCGGGCTACATCCGCGCCATCATCGACGGTGGCATCAAGGCGGTGGAGACCGCCGGCAACAACCCGCAAAAGTGGTTGCCGGCGCTGCACGAGGCCGGCATCAAGGTGATTCACAAATGCACCTCGGTGCGCCACTCGCTGAAGGCCGAAGCGATTGGCTGCGACGCGGTCAGCGTCGATGGGTTTGAGTGCGGCGGCCACCCGGGGGAAGACGATGTACCCAACTTCATCCTGCTGCCGCGCGCTGCGGAAGAACTGAAGATCCCGTTTGTGGCCTCGGGCGGCATGGCCGACGGCCGGTCCCTGGTGGCTGCACTGGCACTGGGCGCGCAGGGCATGAACATGGGCACCCGCTTCATCGCAACCCAGGAAGCGCCGGTGCACGACAACGTCAAGCAGGCCATCGTCGCCGCCAGCGAGCTCGACACCCGGCTGGTGATGCGCCCGCTGCGCAATACCGAGCGGGTGCTGCGCAACGCGGCGGTGGACCGGCTGCTGGAAAAAGAAAAGGCGCTGGGCGCGGCGATCAAGTTCGAGGACATCATCCCCGAGGTGGCCGGCGTCTACCCGAAGATCATGCTGGACGGTGCGATGGAAGCCGGTGCCTGGTCCTGCGGCATGGTGGCCGGGCTGGTGCGCGATGTGCCCACTGTCAAGGCGCTGATCGACCGCATCATGGCCGAGGCCGAGGCCATCATCCGGCAGCGCTTGATGGGGTTTTTGGCGGCTTGAGGACTTGATGGCTTGACGCCGGCAGCCGGTCAGTCAGTCTTGCCACCGCGGCATCCACCCGGTACGCTGGGTCAGATGGACCGCGACCACGCCCTGAGTGATCACCAAAGCCTGCTTCTCAACGAAGCGGCGGTGGCAAACCTGCGCTTGCGCCCCGAGTTGCTGGCCGGCGTCGTTGCCACGCTCGACCATTGGGATCATGTGGCGCCGGTCGCCTCGAAACCCCTGCGTGATGCGTGGCGCGACATCATCCGCACATGCAAAGGTCGCAACTCGAACACCTGATCCGGGCTGCCGCCGAGATCACGAACCAGGTTGGGTTGGTGCAGAAACGAAGCAGTGGTGTTGCTCCCTCCCCCGGGCAGGGGGAGGGTTGGGGTGAGGGTCGAAAGCCAGCCTGGCGCCGGTGCCGAACCCCCATCCCAGCCTTCCCCCTGGCAGGGGGAAGGAGCAGCCGACCGAAGCTGCTCAACAATCTTGTTTGTCATGAACATGGCCAGCCCAACTGCCCGCCACCGCCGCCAGCATGCGCCGCTGTTGCGCCAAGTGCCCGTGGCGGGCTTCGACATTGACATACGCCCGCCGCTGCTGCCCAAACCAAACTGACAGCGAGCCATCGTCGGCCGGCTGATCGCTTTGCAGCACCACGTTGAAGCCCTGCTCGCACAGCGCCTCAAACAGCCCCGCCCGGGTGACGACAAAAAAGTCTTCCGGCGCGCTGTGCGGGTCCACCGCCAGCGCTTGCGCATCGCCAGCATGGTCGCCACCGGCCTGGTACTGCAGGATCGAGTAGCGCCCGGCGCCGTTGTTGTGCAGCGCCACCACCGGCTGGTCGGGCGGGCCGGCTATCAGCGCCAGCACGGCATCCCGCAGCGTGCACAGCGCGGCCTGCGCAAATGGGGTAGTGCTGGCATAGCGCTGCAGCGTCTGCACCATGCCGGCCTCGGTGAAGATGCGGTTCGGGTCAAACGCATAGGGCCGAAGGCCGCTGCGGAACGTCACGAAGCGGCGACCCCGCGCGCGCAACTCGATGAGCTGGCCGGGCTGCTGCAGCAGCAGATCAGCGGCAGCCTGCACGGCGGTCTGCTCGTTTTCGTGCAGGCTGAGATAACACAGGCCTCCCTGGCGAGACTGCCGGGTGCGCAAGCTGACCGGCGTGTCGCCCAGCCGCAGCGTGGTCAGCGTGCTGCCGGCATCGGCGGTTTGTGTGTTACCGGCCAGCAACCCGGCCAGCGCAGCGGCCCCGGCCTCGCGCAGCAGGCGCTGCAGCCCGCTCAGCTTGCCGAGAACTTGCTGCATTCCACCAGCGGCTTGGGTTTGTCGTCGTCCTGTTCAGTGGCGATCTCTCGCACCAGAAAGGTGGCTGGCGGCTTGAACCCGTTGCGTCGCAGCGCACTTGCCGCCGTCGCTTGCTGCACGGCCGTGCACAGCGCCATCACAGCCGGGCCTTCAAAACTGAAGCGCACCTGGCCGTTGGGCTGCTGCGCCCCCACCGCCAGGCCCCAGGCGGGATTGCGTGGCGTGGGGGGCCGGATCACGCCCACCAGCGGCTGCAGCTTGGACGCCGGATCGGGCACCTTGGCATCATCAAACTTGGCCTTGGCGGCAATGCTGTCGCGCTGGCCGCCGCCGTAAGCCAGCAATTGGTAGCGGTCGGCTTTGGCCAGCCAATACCTGGCCGACCAGCGCACCGTGCGCCCGGCAGCGCTTTGCACCACAGCCTCGGGCTGGTCGCGCAGCGCGGTGAAGTCCAGCCGCAGGCTGTCTTCGGCAATGGTTTTGTGGTTGCGCAGCAAGAGAAGCCGGATGTCGAGCTGCTCGCGGCCCTGGTGCTGGCCGGCGGCGTCCAGGTTTTCCAGCCCGAAGCGCAGCGTCAGTGGTTGCTGGGGTTGTTGCGGCGGGAGCAAGGGCACGGCATGGGTCCAGGCGGCCATGCCGTTGACCCACAGCCGGTGGCCGTTGATCTTGACTTCGTAGCTCGCCGCGTCTGCCAACGCGGCGCCTTGCGGTGCATCGATGACCAGCTTGACCTCGCTGTACGCCACCGCCTGGGGTGTGCCGCGCTGGGCTTGCAGGGTATCCAGCCTGGGCACCAACCAGTCGCCGGGGGCCGGACCGGCGGTGTTGGCCACCACCGGCTGCGCCACCGCGCTGGGCAGCCAAGCCGGCCCCAACCAGCGCGCCTTGCGCACCGGCGTGCTGCCGCAGGCCACCACGATGCCGGCCGGGTCTGCCGGCACGCAGGCATTGGCTTCGCTGCAGGCCAGTCGCAAAACGCCATCGGTGGGCGCTGCGGCCGAGGTCACGCTCAGGCACACATGGGTGTTGATCGCTCTCACGTTCTGGGCGGTGACGCTGTGGGCGCTTTGCATCACCCGCTGCAAGGTGCCGCCCACGCTGGAACCGGCTGCGGGAAACTGAAACTTGTGGTGCAAAAAGTGCAATCCTGACCCGGCCTTGAAACCAAACGGGCCGGTCTGCTCGGGCACATCCAGCACCAGCTCCAAGCCGCTGGGTGGGCCAAAGTCCTGCATCAGTGCATGCGGCTCAAAGGCCACGTCCACATCCAGCCGGGTGGGCTGGCCCACCGCAGGCGCGGTGGCCTGTGCCGTTGCTGGGCCGGGCAAGGGGCTGGGCGTGGCGGCAGGTGGGCGCAGCAGTGTCCAGGCCAGGCCAGCGACGATCAGCAGCAGCGCTGCTGCGGCGATCAGCTTCATGCGGATTCCGCCGGGTGCTGGGGTTTCGGGGAGCGCGATTCCCGGTGCCGGCGTCTCGACCCCTGGCACGCCAAACGCCAGCGCCTGGCCCTGTGGCCGGGGCTTGATCTGCGGCTGGCCCAGCGCACCGGGCAACACCGCCGACTGGCGCAGCAAGAAGTCGTAAAGCGATTGGTAGCCCGCCTCCGAGGTGGGCGCGTAGTGGCTGACCGCGCGCAGCGGCTCCGGCACCCAGCGCGCATCGGGCGCCGATAAAAACACCGGCACAAATTTCAAACTGCGGCTGCGGCTGTCGTAGATCTCCTGGGTGATCAGCGCGCCTTCCCAGTCCACACCCCGGCCCACAGCGGGTGCCTCGTGGCCCCGAAACCGGCGGTAATAGGTTTCGGTGCACACCACCAGCACCGAATCGGCAGCGTCAAGCTGGTCCAGCATCCAGCGTGGCCAGCCCTGCAGCGGCGAGCCCTCGATGTAGCGGTCCAGCAAGGTGTTGATGCCGTCCTTGCGCAGCCGCTCGGACAGCGCCAGCACCAGGTCGCGGTGCGCCGGTGAATCGTGGCTGTAGCTGATGAACACCTGCCGGTGCTGCAGCTTCGGCGCATCCGCTGGTTCGGCGTTGGGCTTGACCGTCATGGTGATGAAGGGGTTGGAGGCCTGCGCGTGCTTGTCAACGGCCACTTTAACGCCGTGCTGGTCCGATACTTGCGGCGGCGGACTTGTGCAGTTTGTCCCTCCCATGATGAAAGGATGTGCCCCGTGGCAAAGATTCCCCCCGGCGTCGGCCCGCGGTTTCCGCAGGTGGTGGTGCTGTTTGGCGCCACCGGTGATCTGGCGCGGCGCAAGCTGTTGCCGGGGCTGTACCACCTGACGCGCGCCGGCTTCATCCCGGGCTGCCGCATCATCGGCGTGTCGCTGGACGACATCGACCTGGACGGTTTCCGCCTGGCTGCCCGCTCAGCGCTGGAGGAGTTTGGCAGCCGCAAGCTGACCGAGCCCGATTGGCAGGCGTTTGCGCAGATCCTGGACTACGTGCCGCTGGCCGCCGGTGCCGAGGCGCTGAAAGCCGCCGTGGACACCGCCGAAGCCAGCCTCAACGCCGAGAGCCGGCGCCTGCACTACCTCAGCGTGCCACCCAGCGCGGCCTTGTCGGCGGTGCGGCTGCTGGGCCAGGCCGGGCTGGTGGAGCGCTCCCGCATCGTGATGGAAAAGCCGTTTGGCACCGACCTGGCCAGCTCGGTGTCGCTGAACCACAAGCTGCACGAGGTGTTCGCCGAAGACCAGATCTTCCGCATTGACCACTTCCTGGGCAAGGAGCCGGCGCAGAACATCCTGGCCTTCCGTTTTGCCAACGGCTTGTTCGAGCCGATCTGGAACCGCAACTTCATCGACCATGTGCAGATCGA
>JANOBL010000691.1:0-4346 GCA_031411635.1 Betaproteobacteria bacterium | reverse complement strand
CCACCTGCACATGCGACAGCAGCACCAGCGCCGACAAGGTGCCCAGGTTGGCCAGCAGCAGCCACAGCCCGGTGATGCTTGGCTCCGAGACAAATGGGCCCAACCCGGCGGCCGTGGTGCACAAGGTGGCCACCGCCAGGGCCAGCACGGCGGCCGACGCCGTGGCCACGCCCGCCCGCATCGCCAGCCAGCACAGCAGCAGGTGCGGCAGCATCATCAGGCCCAGCGCGGGCAGGGCCAGGCTGTGCGGCAAGGCCAGTGCTACCGCCACCGCTGTGGTGCAGCCGGCCAGCAGTGCGGCGCTGCGCAAGCGCTGGCCGGCGCCAAAGGCCTCGGCCAGGCTGGCGCGGCGCCAGGTCAGCAGTGGCACACCGGCCACAAACAGGCCCAGCGTGTCGCCCACCCACCAGTACAGCGCTGCCACCGGCAAATCCAGCGTGCTGATGCGCCCGGCAATGGCCAGCCAGGCGGCGCCGTTGGCGGCAGATATCACCGTGGCACCGCAGGCACCGGCGCCGATCAGCAGCCACAGGTCACGGCGTTGTTCCAGGCGCGGATTGAAGCTTGAGCGGTCCAACCAGGCGGCGGCCGCCCAGGGGCCGCCGGTATTGCCCAGCGCCAGCGCCGCCGCCAGCCACAGCGGCGCGCCGGCCGACAGGTTGACCCCGGCCGCACCCAGGGCCACCGCCGGGGCATAGGTCGGGCCCCAGCGCAGCAACACCGCCAAGGCCAGCCCGGCGGCCGGCCAGAACGGGCTGACCAACGGCGACGGGCCGGGCAGCGACAAACCCAGCCGGCCAGCGGCGAAATAAACCAGCACGATCAACGCCGAACGCAGCAGCCAGCGCACGGGGCGGTGCAGCGCGGCAGCGGGGGTGATCGGGGGCAGCGGCAAAATTTTCTCTTGGAGATATCGGGCGGTGGCGGCTGGTGGATGCTAGCGCGCCGCGCCGCCGTGCCGATATCCCACAGGTGATGCAAAGCTGGGTGCAAACCCTGGGGTCAAGCACCGTGCAAACCGGCCCGCGACATGGGGGGTATGCGTCGATTCAACAAAAACGGCCCGGTGGAAGCCGGGCCGTGAAGCATCAAAAAGCGCGCCGACTGCGTGTCGGCAAAGTCATGCCGGCAGAAATCAGGCGATCGTGAATTCTTCCAGCTTGGCGCCGCCGGCCATTGCCGCCTTCAGCCACTTGGGCTGCAGGCCACGGCCGGTCCAGGTTTCGCCGGTGGCGGCATTGCGGTATTTGGCAGCGACCTTGCCGGTGGGTTTGCCAACCCCCGCCACACGCACCGCGGGGCTGCGGCCAGCAATATCGGCAGCGCTGAGGCCAAACTCGGACATCAGCGCCCGGACCTTGGCCACGGCGTCAGCGCGGGTTTCGCGCTGGACATCGGCGATCTTTTTTTCGATTTCGGCGCGTTGCGCCAGCAGCTCTTGCAGGGATGACATATTCGGGCTCCGGTGGAATTGACGACGAATCGAGTGTACGTCAATTCCCGGCCAATTCTGCTTAGATAGTTTCCCGAATATTTTGCCGGCGCTTCTTATCTCAGGCCGGCGGTGGCACGTAGCCGGCTGGCTGATCCGCGCCCTCGCCAAAGAAGTAGCGCTCCATCTGGCGCGACAGATACTGCCGGGCCCGCGCGTCGGCCAGGTTCAGGCGGTTTTCATTGACCAGCATGGTCTGGTGCTTGAGCCAGCTTGCCCAGGCCTCCTTGCTGACATTGGCATAGATGCGTTTGCCCAGCTCACCCGGGTAGATGGGGAAATCCAGGCCCTCGGCCTCTTTTTTCAGATAAACGCATTGCACGGTGCGGGCCATCGGGGTTTCCTTGGGGGTTGGGTGGGGGTGGGCAGTTCGGGCGGGGGGATGGTGGCGCGGCCGGCGCGGCCGGGCTCAACCCAGTTTCTTGACCAGCACTTGGGAGCGCCGGTCCCAGTTGTATTTGCGCTTGCGCGCTTCGGGCAGCCAATCCGGATCAACCACTGCAAAACCACGCTTGATGAACCAGTGCATCGTGCGGGTGGTCAGCACGAAGATGCTGTCCAGCCCCTGCGCGCGGGCGCGCTGCTCGATGCGCTTCAGGATGCGCTCGCCGTCGCCCTGGCCCTGCACCTGGGGCGAGATCGTCAGCGCCGCCATCTCGCCAGTGCGGGCCTCGGGGTAGGGGTAGAGCGCAGCGCAGCCAAATATCACGCCGTCGTGGGTGATGACGGTGTAGTTTTCGATATCGCGCTCGATTTCGGTGCGCTCGCGCCGCACCAGTGTGCCGTCGCGCTCGAACGGCTCGATCAATTGCAGGATGCCACCCACATCGTCGGGCCGGGCCTCGTGCAGGCTTTCGAGCTTTTCGTCCACCACCATCGTGCCGATGCCGTCGTGGGTGAAAATCTCCTGCAGTATCGCGCCATCCACCGCAAACGGCAGGATATGCGAGCGCTCCACCCCGCCCTCGCAAGCCTTGACACAGTGGCGCAGGTAAAACGCCGGGTCGCTGGGTGATACCGGGTTGGGTAGCGCGGCAAGCAGCCGTTGTGCATCGGCCAGCGCCAACTCGGTGTCGATTGCGCTGTCGGGGTTGTTGCGGTCTTCCGGGATGCCGGCAATCTCGGTCATGAACAGCAGCTTGTCGGCCTGCAGCGCGATGGCGGTGGCGGTGGCCACTTCTTCCATTTGCAGGTTGAAGGCCTCGCCGGTGGGCGAAAAACCGAAGGGGCTGAGCAGCACCAGCGCACCGATATCGATGGCGCGCCGCATGCCCGCACCATCGACGCGCCGCACGATACCCGAGTGCATAAAATCCACACCATCGACGATACCGACCGGCCGCGCTGTCAGGAAATTGCCCGACACCAGCCGCACCGTGGCATTGGCCATCGGTGTGTTGGGCAAACCCTGGGAGAACGCGGCCTCGATCTCGAAACGCAATTGGCCGGCCGCTTCTTGGGCGCAATCCAGCGTCACCGCATCGGTGATGCGGATACCGTGGCTGTAACGCGAGGCATGGCCTTTGGCGGCGAGTTGCTCGTTGACCTGCGGCCGAAAACCATGCACCAGCACCAGTTTGATGCCCATCGCATGCAGGATGGCCAGGTCTTGCACAAAGGCATTGAGCTTGCCGGCGGCAATCAGCTCACCGGCCATGCCCACGACAAAGGTTTTGCCCCGGTAGGCGTGGATATAGGGCGCGACCGCGCGAAACCAGGGGATGAAGGTGTGCGGGAAGACCAGGCTCATGGTGGCGCGGATTGTGCCGCAGCGACCGGCGCGGGGCCGGCCGCCCGCCGGGGCCGTTCAGCGGGCTGGCCGCCGGCGCATCAGCAGCAACGCCAGCCCAGCCACCAGCAACGCCAGGCTGGTGGGTTCGGGCACGGCGGCCTGCGGTTCGGCATAGATGAAGTCGTCCATCGCCACATAGTCGCCGGTGCCAACGCTGCCGATGGCTTGGGTGCCACTGGTCAGCCGAATCGACGTGATGCGTTGCGCGTCGTCGAATTGCAGCGCGGCAAATGAAAACGCGCCGGTCGGCGCGGCAACGCTGCCGGCATGAAGTTCGGGTCTGACAGGGCATCGGAAACCGCGTCCCAGTTGATCTTGCGCCGGCCGCTGGCAAATCCACCGGGCCCGGTGCCGTTGTTGGTGCCCAGCACCTGGCGAAATGCATCGACCGTGGCCTGGACCGATGCAGCGCTGTTGCCACCGGCCTGGAACACCTGCAGTGCGCTGGCGGGCCCGGCACTGGCCAGCAGCAAGCTGGCCAGGCCAGCGATGTGAAGTGCTTGGGTCATGACGATCTCCTGGGGGTGGTGGATGGGGTTCCGGTGCCGGGTGTCGCGGTTTCGGATGGTGGTGAAACCTCGTCAGTCTGGCGGCGCACCCCGGTGCCGTCGTGGGGCAGTTGTCCCGGTTCGCTTGCAACAAGCCGCTGCCATCGGGGCTGGCTGGGGACGCTGGTCCCGGGTAACGGTGGCGGGGTGGCCGCGGGCCAGCCTGTGCACGGCCAGGTGCCAGAATCCAGCAACCGCTCCTTGTCAGGCCGACCACGACCGCACTGACGCAGAAGATCCGCTACGTTCGCAGCCGCGATGGCGTGCGGCTGGCGTATGCCGCGAGTGGGCAGGGGCCGACGGTGATCAAGGCGGCCACCTGGCTGTCGCACCTGGAATACGACTGGGAGAGCCCGGTCTGGCGCCATGTGCTGCAGAGTTTCTCGGGACGCGATCGGCTGCTGCGCTACGACGAACGCGGCTGCGGCCTGTCCGATTGGCTGGTGGAGGATCTCAGCTTCGGAAGCTGGGTGCGTGATCTGGAGGCGGTGGCCGACGAGGCCGGTGCTTAGAC
>JANOBL010000690.1:0-1785 GCA_031411635.1 Betaproteobacteria bacterium | reverse complement strand
ACCGCCGGTGGGCAGAAAGGCGGCACCAAAACCGCCGTCGATGTCGCCTCGGCTGTAGGCGTTGACGGTCTCGTAACCGCTGATCGCATGCAGCTTCATCGCGCCCAGGTTCCAGGTCAGGCGCACGCTGCCGCCGGTGTTTTCCAGTGTCTGGCTGTTTTTGCCGTCGGTGCTGATGCTGGCCGGATCAAAGCCGCCCACCAGATCATTGGTCCCGGCCTTGATGATGTTGGCGCGAAACAGCCGCGCCGAGCCTTCCAGCGAGCGGTGGTGCAGGTTGAACAGCGCGCTGAAATCCCGCGTTGGCGCATACAGCGCCTGCAGCCGGATGGCGCGGTCGTCATAACCCTCCAGGTTTTGCGTCGGCGCGGTGGTGATGGTGTTTTTTACCCAATCATCGCGGTGCTGCACCTGGGCCGAAATGCGGGCCGACCAATCGTTGCCAAGCTGCAGGTTGCCGGCACCTTCAAGATTGACCGTGCCGTAGGTGCCGTAAGAGATGCTGCCGTAGCCGTTTTGCTTCTTCGATGGTTTGACCGAATCAAACTTGACCACGCCGGCGGGGGTGTTGCGGCCAAACAGCGTGCCCTGCGGGCCGGCCAGCACCTCCACTGCCGCCACGTCGAACACCGGGAAACCCTTCAAGATCGGGTTCTCCTGCACCACGTCGTCATACACCAGCGACACCGGCTGCGAGGCATTGCTGCGGAAATCGGTGTTGCCGTAGCCCCGGATGTAAAAGCGCGGAAAGGCCCGGCCAAACGAGGATTCGATGTTCAGGCTGGGCACCCGGCCCGACAGCATGCGCACATCCTGGCCGCTGGAGTTGATGACATCGAGCTTTTCGCCCGACAGCGAAAACACCGCGCTGGGCACGTCCTTGATGTTTTCTTCGCGGCGCTCTGCCGTGACGGTAACGGTTTGCAGCTTGCCGGCTTCCGGATTGGCTTGGGCCCAGGCCAGCGGTGCAGTGCCCAGCGTCGAGAAAGCCAGTGCCAGTGCGGCGGCCAGCGGATGGGCGCGGAGTACAGCGTGTCTTTGCATGGTGCGGATTCCTGGGGTGGGGGCAGAGTGTTTGGCCACGCAATCTGCGTGCCGAGGGCCGGCCCGGGCACGCCAGCCTGCAGGGCGGGGCTGGATGGTCAATTCTGCGGGCCAGTGCCGGCGCCGACGATGACGGCGCGGCTTCAGGCCTGGGGGGTGTTGCGCAGAACGTACGCCCGGCTGTCACCCGGGGGACGGCGCGGGGACGGCGCGGGCTTTATTTACCCGGTGTCACCACGTCGATCGTCTTCTCGATCACCTTGCCGGTGACCGACACGCCGGTGGCCACCACCGCGCCAGTGACGCTGATCGCAGCACCCACGGCCGACCCCGCCACGCTGACGACCGCGCAGCCGCTGACGGCAGCCGTCACCACGGCGACCCCGGTCAGTAGGCACAGTGTGCACAAAAGCGTGCGCAAGCGCGCAGCGATGGGGGTCTTGGTGGTGCTCATCCGCGGATTGTGGCCTCAGGTTCGCCAAAGGTGTCTGAAAAGCTGAACCACAAAGACACGTAGAACGCGGCCGAAAACGCCAGCCCGACCGGCATCGTCAAGATGCCCAGGGCCTGGCGTGCACCAGTGAGCAGGCCGATCAACACCGCCAGCAAGGCCACGCCCAACATCAGCCCGGCCCAGCCCAGCAGGTAGACGGTGAACGCGCCCCGGGTGCGCCACAGCGCCAGGCTGCTGGTGAACAGCGCCTGCACCACGCCCTGGCCACCCCAATGCACCAGCGCCGG
>JANOBL010000689.1:0-2014 GCA_031411635.1 Betaproteobacteria bacterium | reverse complement strand
GGCAAATCCAAAGCCATCCAGGCCAGCGGCGGCGCGATATCGGCCCATGCCAAGGTGGATGAGGTCACCGGCGAGATGATGTTCTTCGACTACGGCACCGAAGCGCCGTACATGCACTACGGCGTGGTCGGCGCCGATGGGCGGCTGTTGCACCACACGCCGATCACGCTGCCTGGCCCACGTTTGCCGCATGACATGGCGATCACCGAGCACTATTCGATCCTGCACGACCTGCCGCTGTTCCACAACGAGCACGCCTTGAAGCTGGGCCGGCACAAGATCGAGTTCCATCCCGAGATGCCCACCCGGCTGGGTGTGCTGCCGCGATTTGGCGCCGGTGAATCGATCCGCTGGTTCAACTTCACGCCGTGTTTTTTGTACCACGTGGTCAATGCCTGGGAAGACGGTGACTGGGTGGTGATGGTGGGCTGCCGTTACCTGCCGGCCTTGGGCGCCGACGGCCAGATAGACGCGCCGCGCACCGCGCGCGACGTGGCCGGGCTGGTGCAACGCGCCAGGCTTTGGCGCTGGCGCATGAACCTCAAAACCGGGCAATCTGACGAGCAAGCGCTGGACGCCGGACGCAATGTCGAGTTCCCCACCTACAACAGCGCGCTCACCGGCCGCCGCACCCGCTTTGGCTACCTCTGCGACCAGCGCGAAGACGTGGTGCTGCAGTGGCCCGGCATCCGCAAATACGATCTGGAGACCGGCCAGATGCTGTCGGCCTGGTCGGACGATGCGCAGCAAAGCTGGTACTCCGAGCCCTGGTTTGCAGCGGTGGATGCGCCGCAATCCGAAGACCACGGCTACCTGATCGCGTTTCAATGGAACGCGGCCACCCAGCGCCAGACCTTGGACCTCTTTGACGCGCGTGATCTGGGCCGGGGCCCGGTTGCCCAGGTGCTGGTGCCACGCCACATCCCCACCGGCTTTCACGGCTGCTGGATTGCCGCAGCGCGCATCACCCACTGGACTGAAGCATGACAGCAAACCCAACCTGCATCCTGGGCGGCCACCAGACCGACTTTGCCAAGGTCTGGTCACGCCAGGGCCAGGACTTGTCGCACATGGTGCGGGAGTCGGTGCTGGGTGTGCTGGACCAGGCGCAACTCGATGCCAATGCAGTGCAAAGCATCCACGTCGGCAATGCGTTTGGCGAGTTGCAGCGCCAGCAGGCGCATTTGGGATCGATGGTGGCGCAGGTGGTGCCGGAGCTTTGGGGCGTGCCAGCGATGCGGCATGAAGGCGCCTGCGCATCGGCCTCATTGGCGGTGCTGACAGCGATGGCCGAGATCGAGGCCGGCCGCTACGACTGCGTGCTGGTGGTGGGTGCCGAGGAGTTCAAGAACCTGCCGGGCGACCAGGCCTCACAAAACCAGAATGCCGCCGCCTGGCAGGGCCATGAAGACATAGCCTGCCGCTTCATGTGGCCCGCAGCGTTTGGCCTGCTGGCGGCCGAGTACGAACAGCGCTACGGCCTGGACCGCCGGCACTTGAACCGCATCGCCGAGCTGAATTACGGCAATGCCAAGCGCAACCCGCTGGCGCAGACGCGAAAGTGGCTGTTTGACCCGCTGGCCTTTACCGACGATGACGAAGCCAACCCGGTGATCGAGCCCGGCACCCGGCGCCAGGATTGCGGCCAGATCACCGACGGTGCCTGCAGCCTGCTGCTGGCCTCACCGGCCTTTGCGGCCAACCATGCCCGCCGCACGGGTGTGGATCTGGCCCAGCTGGCGCGCATCACCGGCTGGGGCCACCGCAACGCCGGCTTGCGTTTGAAAGACAAGTTCGAGCGCAGCCGCGGCCAGGCGCTGGTCTTCCCGCAGGTGCGCGAGGCCATCACCGGCGCCTGGCAGCGCGCCGGCGTGGCGGGCATCGAGTCCATCGACGGCATCGAAACGCATGACTGCTTCACCATCACCGAGTACATGGCCATCGACCATTTCGGCCTGACACCGCCGGGCCAGAGCTGGCAGGCGGTGGAGGACGGCCGCATCGAGGCCGGCGG
>JANOBL010000688.1:0-1839 GCA_031411635.1 Betaproteobacteria bacterium | reverse complement strand
ATGCCCCATTTGTCGCCAAACACATCGATGGCATGGGCCAGTGGCACCGGCGCGGCCAGGCCCTGCTTGGTGGTGCTCAAGGTAGAGCGCCGGTAGGCGGTGGCCTTGGTGGGCATGGCCTGGGTCTGGCGCTGGCCCACGCTGAGCTGGATGTGATCGGCGCTCAGCGCGGCATCGCAGGCCGCGCAATGCGGCAGCGCTTGCACGGCCGCTGCGCCGCAGGCCAGGTGCTCGATGCGAAGGCCGATACCGGCACCATCAGCCGCCGGATGCCAGGTCTGCTCCCAGCGCGCCATCGTGCTGAACACATCAAACAGCGCCAGGCCCATGTGGCTCAAATGGTAGGCGTAGCGCAGCGGCCGGCGGCTGTAGGGCAGGCGCACGATGATCTGCTGCTGCTCCAGCATCGCCAGCCGGCTGGTCAACAAGCGGCTGGCCATGCCGCTGCGCTCACTGAAATCCTTGAAGCGGGTGATACCGGCTTGCGCCAGCAGCAGCGTGACCAGGGTCCAGCGGTCACACAGCAGGTTGGCAGGTTGACGCACCGCGATCAGCACCGCGTTGACGGTCAGCGCATTGATCGCCGGTGCGGTTTCGGGGGGGGCTGAAGCAGGCGGGTTGCGGGGCATCGGGCCGAGTTTATCTGTCGGGTTCGGGCCGACTGGCAGATGCCAAATGACTTGCACAACGAGAGTACCAAGTGAATCTGGCTCAATCGACCGCTGGCCGCTGCGGCGCTATTCAACGAGGTTGTTGGTGAAAATACCTAGGCTCTTCGTCTCGCAGGAGACTTTCACAGTGCATCTAACTACCGTATCCTGACTGGATTGGCAGCGCCGTGCTGCCAGCCCTCCAAGGACAGCCGCATGAGCATCGAATCCGTCATCAGCCTGCGCCGTGGCGCGTCGGTCCAACAAATCCTGGCCGGCGACAAAAACCCGGCGCCGGCTATCCTGCGGCTGGAGTCGCCCCGCGACATGGGCTGCGAGGATGTCTCGCTGGACCGCTATTACAAAAAAGACTGGCACGACCGCGAGGTGGAAACCGTGTGGCGCAAAGCCTGGCAGATGGCCTGCCGGGTGGAGGACATCCCCAATGTGGGCGACACCGAGGTTTACGACATCGTGCACGACTCGCTGCTGATCGTGCGCACCGGCAGCGGGCCGGCCGACATCCGCGCCTACATCAACTCCTGCCTGCACCGCGGCACCATCCTGCGCACCGAAGGCGGCCATGTGCGCCACATCAAATGCCCGGTGCATGGCATGACCTGGGCGCTGGACGGCACGCTGGCCGGCCTGCCCTGCGCCTGGGATTTTCCGCAGATCGAGCGCGAAAAATTCTGTTTACCCGAGGCCCAGGTGGGGCTGTGGGCCGGTTTTGTGTTCATCAACTTCGATCCGCTGTGCGAGCCGCTGGAAAGCTACCTGGAATGCCTGCCCGAGCATTTCAAGGACTTTGGCCTGGAGAACCGCTACAAGGCGGTGCACGGTGGCAAGGTGCTGCCCTGCAACTGGAAGCTGGCACAAGAGGCTTTCATGGAGGGTTTCCACATCGCGGCCACGCATCCGCAATCGGTGGAGTACACGGCCGACACCAACACCCAGTACGACGTGTTTGACGGCCGCCATGTCAACCGCTTCGTGATGCCCGAGGGTGTGGCCAGCCCGGCTCTGGGCGATTACCCGCAGCAAAAGATCGTCGCCGCAATGCAGCGCGACATCGGCTTTTATGCCAACCGCGAGATCACCGTGGGCGACGGCGAAACCGCGCGCGAGAAGATCGCCGACCATGCCCGGGCACGCTTCTCCAAAACCTCGGGGCGCGATTTTTCAAAGC
>JANOBL010000687.1:0-2222 GCA_031411635.1 Betaproteobacteria bacterium | reverse complement strand
GCCGGTGGCGGGCGCATCGGGCTCAATTGCCGCCTCGGCGCGCAATTGCAGATCGCGCAGGATCTGGATCGGGGCGCCTTGGGCAGGCAGGTTGGCTAAGCTCATGTCAGTGCGTCCAGGCTAGAACCATCTTCAGACAATCCACATCACCAAATGCGGTGCGGTAGGCGGTGGCTGCTTGTTCAAACGGCGAGTGATGGGTGATCAAACCGTCCAATGACAAGCTGCCATCCGCGATCAGCGCCTGCACCGCCAGCAGGTCAGGGCGCTGCCATTCGGCGGCGGCGCGGATACGGGCCTCGCGCATGAAAGCCGGCGCAAAGTTGAAGTGCAGAGGCTCGCTGTAAAAGCCGGCCAGGATGATTTCGCCGCCAGGACCAAGCCTGGCGATCAAGGTGTCGAGCAGGCTGGCATCACCGCTGACATCGCAGATCACGTTGTAGTTGCGGCGTGGGTCTTGGTCGGGGTGCAGCACCGGGTAGCCCTGGGCGCCGTGCGAGCGCGCCGGGTTGGTCTCCCACACCGTTGTGTCCTTGAAACCGGCAGCGATGTTCAGCCGCGCCAGCAAACGGCCCAGCACACCGTGGCCCACGATAAGCTGTGGGGGGCGCGGATGGTCTACCCGGCCGCCGCAGGCCACCGCGTGGTAAGCGGTGGCGGCCAGCGCCAGCAGCACCGCTTGTTCACCCAGCGCCTCGTCCACCGCGATCACACGCCGGCCCGGCACCACCACGCGGGCTGCCGAGCCACCAAACAGCCCACGCACGGTCTGGCCGTTCAGCGGCTGGTAACAGCTTGCGCCGGGCACAAACACTTGCTGGCCTATCTGGTGGCCGCTGGCATCACCGGCGGCAATCACCCGGCCCACCGATTCATAACCCGGCACCAGCGGATAACCCATGCCTGGAAAACTGGGCATGCGGCCGGTGTACAGCAGGCGCTCGGTGCCGGTGGAGATGCCGCTCCAGCGCACATCCACCACCACGTCGTCGGCCGTGGGCTCGGTGAGCATCAAGTCGGCCAGACGCAGGCGCTCGGGTTGTTCCAACAGGACGGCGGTGGTGTTCATGGTGGGGGCGTCAGGCACTGAATGTCACTTTACGCTGACTTGAATAAGTGTCAAGGTAGATTGACATCGGGTTTTCCTGGGCCTTTTGGCGCGGGCCTCAGGCGGCGCGGCAGATCAGCACCTGGGTTTGCAGCGGCATCGCATTGCGCAGCAGCGTGGGTGCGGCAAAGCCGGCGTCTTGCAGCAGGCGCGCCAGCTCGTGCACCCGGCGTGGCCGGCCGCTCCCCATGGCCCACAGGTACATGCCAAAGTAAGCGTCACCCATGGCTTGGGCGCCGGGCGTGCCGGCCATCGGCTCGGCCAGCAGCAGCACACCGCCCGGGACCAGCGCCTGGCGGGCGGCGCGCAGAAGCTGCAGCACCGGTGCGTCGTCGTGGTCGTGCACCACGCGCACCAGGGTGATCAGGTCTGCGCCCTGGGGCAAGGCATCGGTCTTGAAGTCACCACCCACTGCCGTGGCGCGCTGGTCCAAACCCTGGGCTGCCAGCCGGGATTGGGCGCGCCGCGCCACCTCGGGCAGGTCAAACACCAGCAGCTTCAAATGCGGCCAGCGGCGTGCGGCTGCGCTGGCAAACAAGCCCTCGCCACCGCCCAGGTCCAGCAGGCAGTGGTGCTGCTGCATGGAGTAGGCATCCAGGATTTCGTCGGCCACCAGCGGTTGGGATGTGGCCATCAGCGCGCTGTAGTCGGCCACCTCGCCCGTGGCCAGGGTTTGCGGTGCATCGCTGCGGGCATAGGCCCAGTAGCGCGCCAACGCGGTTTGCCCGGGCGGTGCACGCAGCAGCGCCAGCGGATCGGCCAGATCGGCGTACAGCAGGCTGTGGTGCTCCACCATCGCCGCCAATGCCGCATTGGCCACCATCGGCCCGCCCAGCGGGCCCAGTGCGTACAACGGCGCCGCATCGCTGCGCTGGCGCCGCAGCGACAGCAGGCGCAAGGCCACCGCCGCGTCCAGCAGCCGCTGGCAGGCCGGCAGCGGAAGCGCCAGCAGGGCGCTCAGGGTTTGGGCGGTTTCGGGGCGCTGGGCCAGGCGGTCAAACAAGCGCAGCCGCACGCAGGCCAGCAGCACCTGGGTGTAGCTGAAGCCGGCCACCAGATCAAACAGTGCCGCCGCACGCCGCTGAGCGATGAACCGGGTCAGTGGAAAGCGCGC
>JANOBL010000686.1:0-3022 GCA_031411635.1 Betaproteobacteria bacterium | reverse complement strand
AACTCTTGCTGACGTTGACAAACTCAATCACCTCGTTGCCCAGCCGCTCGGCCACCGGGATGAAGATTTCATTCGTCTCGTTGCGCTTCTGGTAATCCACATCGCTGAGTTCTTCAAACCGGGCCAGCCGCGCCTTGCTCTTGGCCTGCCGGCCCTTGGCATTGCTGCGCACCCATTTCAGTTCTTCCTTCATCGCCTTCATGCGCGAGTCTTCGGTCTTCTGCTCCTGCTCCAGGCGTTTTTCCTTCTGGTCCAGCCAGTCGGAGTAATTGCCCTCCCACGGGATGCCCATGCCGCGGTCCAGCTCCAAAATCCACTCGGCCGCGTTGTCCAGAAAATAACGGTCGTGGGTGATCGCCACCACGGTGCCGGAAAAGCGTTTCAAAAACTGCTCCAGCCAATCCACGCTTTCAGCGTCCAGGTGGTTGGTGGGCTCGTCCAGCAGCAGCATGTCGGGCTTGCTCAGCAGCAGCCGGCAGAGTGCCACCCGGCGTTTTTCACCACCCGACAGCAGGCCGATCCTGGCCTCCCAGGGTGGCAGGCGCAGCGCGTCGGCGGCCAGTTCCAATTGCAGATCGGTGTTCTCCGAGCCGCCGGCCGCGATGATGGCCTCCAGGTCGGCCTGCTCGGCCGCCAGCTTGTCGAAATCGGCGTTTTCTTCGGCGTACTCGGCATACACCTCGTCCAGCCGCTTCTTGGCCGCCAGCACACCGCCAATGCCTTCTTCCACCGCCTCGCGCACGGTTTGCCCGGCCGGCAGAAGGGGCTCTTGAGGCAAGTAGCCGATCTTCAGATCGGGCATCGCATGGGCCTCGCCCTCAAACTCCTTGTCCACCCCGGCCATGATCTTCAGCAAGGTGCTTTTGCCCGAGCCGTTGATGCCCAGCATGCCAATCTTGGCGCCGGGGAAAAAGCTCAGCGAGATGTTCTTCAGGATCTGACGCTTGGGCGGCACGATCTTGCCGACCTTGTTCATTGTGAAAACGTACTGGGCCATGGTGGGGTCTGCCGGATGATCTAAAAAAGGGGGCACCACCGGAGGCGGTGGCGTGGTGTCGACCATGGGGTGATCGAGGGAACGGGAGCGATTATCCGTGCACCGTCAGCAGCGGTCAGGTTCGCCTGCAGTGGCGCACCGTCGGGTGGTGGATCGTGTCGGTATTTGGTGGCAAATTTGATACCATTCGCCGATGGCGCGCAGCATCGTCGTGGATACCAATGTGTTTGTATCGGCTTGCCTGGGCAGTGGCCCCGCCAACCAGGTGTTGCAAGCTTGTCTTGCAGGGGTCTGCCGGCCGCTGATGGGCGCGGCGCTGTATGCCGAGTACGAAGATGTGTTGGGACGTGAGGCGCTTTGGCAGCGTTCGGCGCTGAATGCCGATGAGCGCTTCGAGTTGTTTGACATTTTTCTGGCCACCAGCCGTTGGACCCGGGTGTACTTTGCCTGGCGGCCCAATCTGCCCGACGAGGCCGACAACTATTTGATCGAGTTGGCGGTGGCGGGCAGTGCATGCTGGATCGTCACCCGCAACCTGCGTGATCTGGTTCGTGCCGAACTGAAGTTTCCGGGGCTGCGCACTGTTGACCCGGCAACGTTTTTGAAGGAGATGGATTCATGGCTGCCCTGACACTTCGCCTGCCCGACGACAAGCACCAGCGCCTGCGCGCACTGGCGCAGAGCCGGGGCACCACCTTGAACCGTTTGATGGACGAAATGGCGACGCTGATGCTGGCGGAATTTGATGCCGAGACGCGCTTCAAGCTGCGTGCGGCGCGGGGCGCCGGGCGCACCGAGCGAGGGCTGGCCTTGCTGGGCAAGGCGGCGCAGCGTGGCGCCGCACAGCCCGACTGATGCGTTGATCTACCGCTGTCAAGCCAGCGGCGCCAGCAAACCCTGCAGATCGTCCAGCGCAAACGGCGCGCCGCCGTCGATCCACCCACCCAGCACCGCATCGGCCAGCGCCGCTTTGCGCGATTGCAAGGCCAGCAGCCGCTCCTCGATGCTGCCGGCCACCACCAGGCGGTAGACGGTGACCGGCCGATGTTGGCCGATGCGGTGGGCGCGGGCGCTGGCCTGCTGCTCCACCGCCGGGTTCCACCACGGATCGAGGTGGATCACGGTGTCGGCGGCGGTCAGGTTCAGGCCGACGCCGCCGGCTTTCAGGCTGACCAGGAAGATCGGGGTTTCGCCGCGCTGAAACAACGCCACCCGGGCGCCGCGCTGCGCCGTGGGGGTGTCGCCGGTCAGTGTCAACCACGGCAGCCCCAGCGCTTGCAGCTCGGGCTCCACCAGGCCCAGCATCCGGGTGAACTGCGAAAACACCAGCATGCGCCGGCCTTCCTGCACCAGCGTGGGCAGGGTTTCGCGCAGCCAGGCGATCTTGGCGCTGGCTATCTCCGGCACGCTGGCCGGGCCCGCGGCCGGGGTGGCGTGCGGGCTGGCGTTTGCGGGGCCATAGTCCGGGCTCAACAAACGCGGATCGTTGCAGACCTGGCGCAGCCGCAGCAAAGCATCCAGGATGCTGACCATGCCGGCCTGGAACTTCTGCTTTTCCAGCACCTTGCGCACCCGCTCGTCGGCGGCCAAGCGCACGCTTTCGTACAACATGCGCTGCTGACCCGCCAGCGCCACGCGGTGGATTTGCTCGGTGAGCGCCGGCAGCTCGGTGGCCACCTGGCTTTTTTTGCGCCGCAAGATGAAGGGCCGCACGCGTTGCGCCAGAAGCTGCGCCCGCAAGGTTTCGCCGTTTTTTTCGATCGGCGTGCGCCAGTCGCGCACAAAGCTGCGCGCATCACCCAGGTAGCCCGGCAGCAGAAAGTGAAACTGCGCCCAAAGCTCGCCCAGATGGTTTTCCATCGGCGTGCCGGTCAGGCACAGCCGGTGGCGGGCGTTCAGCCGGCGCGCGGCGGTGGCCGTGCGGCTGCCGGCGTTTTTCACCATCTGCGCTTCGTCCAGCAGCACCAGGTGCCAGGGCTGGCGCTGCAACGCCATCGCGTCGCGCCACAGCAGCGGGTAGCTGGT
>JANOBL010000685.1:0-6975 GCA_031411635.1 Betaproteobacteria bacterium | reverse complement strand
GCCAGCGACGGTATTCAGCAGGCGCGTGACTATGCCGAGATGCTGGGCCTGAAGTTCGCGTTTGCAACCAACGGCCAACAGATCATCGAGATCGACTATTTCGCCGGCACTGAGACCACCCGCAGCGATTTCCCCAGGCCGGACCAGTTGCTGCAGCGCTACCGCGACGGCAGCGGCCTGGCGGGCGAAGCCAACACGCAGCGCCTGCTGGAGCCCTACAACCTCATCGCCGGCAAACCGCCGCGCTACTACCAGCGCATCGCCATCGACCGTGCGGTCGAGGCCATTCTTGGCGGCCGCACGCGACTGCTGCTGACCCTGGCCACCGGCACCGGCAAGACCAGCGTTGCCTTCCAGATCTGCTGGAAGCTCTGGACCACGCGCTGGAACCGCAGCGGGGAGCCGCGCCGGCCCAAAATCCTGTTCCTGGCCGACCGCAATTTCCTGGTCGACGACCCGATGGCCAAAGACTTTGCACCCTTTGGCGACGCCCGCCACAAGATCGAATCCGGTGAGGTGATGCAGGGTCGCGACATGTACTTCGCTATCTACCAGGCCATGGCCGAAGACGAGCGCCGCGAAGGCCTGTTCCGCAAGTACCCGCGCGACTTTTTCGACCTCATCGTGGTGGACGAGTGCCACCGAGGCAGCGCCCGTGCCGACGGCGCCTGGCGCGACATCCTCAACCACTTCGAACCCGCCGCGCAACTGGGCATGACCGCCACGCCGCTGCGTGAGGACAGCCGCGACACCTACCTGTACTTTGGCAACCCGCTGTACACCTACTCGCTGCAGCAGGGCATCGCCGACGGCTTTCTGGCGCCCTACCGTGTGCACCGCGTCGTTACCGAGTGGGATGCCGCCGGCTGGCGCCCCAACGCCGGCGAAGTAGACCGCTACGGTCGCACCATCCCCGACGACGAATACCAGACCAACGACTTCGAGCGTGCCGTTGCGCTGAAGGCCCGCACCCAGGCCATTGCGCGCCACCTCAGCGATTTTCTGCGCAAAACCGACCGCTACGCCAAGACCATCGTCTTCTGCGTCGACCAGGAACACGCCGCCGAAATGCGCGCTGCGCTGGTTGCGCTGAACCCCGACCTGGTGACGCAACACCCCGACTACGTGTGCCGCGTCACGGCCGACGAAGGCGACATCGGCGCCGGCCACCGCAGCCGCTTTCAGGACCCGGAGAACCGAACACCGGTGATCCTGACCTCGTCGCAACTGCTCACCACGGGCCTGGACGCACCCACCTGCAAGAACGTGGTGCTGGCCCGCGTGGTGGGCTCGATGAGCGAGTTCAAGCAGATCATCGGCCGCGGCACACGCGTCAAGGATGACCACGGCAAGCTCTGGTTCAACATCATCGACTACACCGGCTCGGCCACACGGCTGTTCGCCGACCCGGCCTTCGACGGCGAGCCCGCGCAGGTGACGCAGGAAGAGATCGACGCCGCCGGCCAGGTCGTGCCGGCCGTCGGACTCATCGCCGCCGAGCCGGAACCGGCTGCCGGACTGGCCGAAGCCGGCGCTGGTGGCGTCATCGAGCCCGATGACGCCCAAGCGCGACGCAAGTTCTACTTTGACGGCGGCCATGTCGAGATTGCGGCGCACCTGGTGCATGAACTCGACAGCGACGGCCGCCAACTGCGCGTGGTGCGCTACGCCGACTACGCGGCCGAAAGCGTGCGCCTGATCGTGCCCACTGCCCCCGAGCTGCGCCGCCGCTGGGCCCAGCCGTCGCAGCGCACCGAGATCATCGACGCGCTGCGCCAGCGCGGCATCGACTTCACCGAACTGGCCGAATCCACCGGCCAGCCCGAGGCCGACCCGTTTGACCTGCTGTGCCACCTGGCCTTCAACGCCCCGCTGCGCACACGCCGCGAACGTGCGCTGGCACTCAAGCGGGAGCGCCCTGACTTCTGGCAACGCTTCGGCCCAGAGGCGCGGCTGCTGCTGGAAGAACTGCTGGAAAAGTACGCCGAGCATGGCGACGCCCAGTTTGTGCTGCCCGACGTGCTGCGCGTGCCGCCCATCAATGGCCACGGCCAGCCGGCCGAGATCATCCAGATGTTCGGCGGTGCTGAACAATTGCGTGCTGCTGTCACCGACCTGCAGAACCTGCTGTACGCCTCCTGAACCCGCCGCCCGATGCCGCCCACCCGCAAGAAGACCGACACCACCCCGCTCACCACCGCCCAGAGCCTGGGCAGCCTGCTCAAGTCAGCGCGCGACATCATGCGCAAGGACAAGGGCCTGAACGGCGACCTGGACCGCCTGCCGCTGCTGACCTGGGTGATGTTCTTGAAGTTCCTGGACGATCTGGAACGGCAGCAGCAAGACGAGGCGGTGCTTGCCGGCAGGCGCTTTCGCCCGGCCATCGAGGCGCCTTACCGCTGGCGCGACTGGGCTGCATCCAAGACCGGACTCACCGGCGACGACCTGCTGGCCTTCGTCAACAACGAGCACGCCGCGCTGCCCAACGGCGACTTCGGCCCCGGCCTGTTTGCCACTTTGCGCAAGCTCACCGCCAGCAACGGCGACAAGCGGCGCGACGTCATCGCCACCGTGTTCCGCGGCATCGACAACCGCATGAAAAGCGGCTACTTGCTGCGCGACGTGGTGGACAAGGTGGACGCCATCCACTTCACCGCCAGCGACGAGCTGCACACCCTGGGCGCGCTGTACGAAAACCTGCTGCGCGAGATGCGCGACGCGGCGGGTGACGCTGGCGAGTTCTACACACCGCGCGCCCTGGTACGGCTGATGGTGAAGCTGCTGGACCCGCGCCTGGGCGAAGCGGTGCTGGACCCAGCCAGCGGCACCGGCGGCTTCTTGGTGGAGGCCTACGCCCACCTGGCCGGGCAGGTGCACACCGTGGCCGAGCGCAAGACGCTGCAGCGCGGCAGCATCTTTGGCTGTGAGCCCAAATCACTGCCCTACCTGCTGTGCCAGATGAACCTGCTGCTGCATGGCCTGGACGCGCCCGACATCGACCCCGGCAACGCACTGCGCCACAAACTCACCGACATTGGCCTGCGTGAGCGGGTGGACGTGATCCTGAGCAACCCGCCTTTTGGCGGTGAGGAAGAGAAGGGCATCCAGGGCAACTTTCCCGACGACAAGCAGACCAGCGAAACCGCGCTTCTCTTCCTGCAACTGATCATGCGCCGGCTGCGCCGCTTGCCCAGCAGCGCCGGCCGCGCGGCGCGGGCTGCGGTGGTGGTGCCCAATGGCACGCTGTTTGGCGACGGCGTGTGCGCACGCATCAAGGCCGAGCTGCTGCGTGATTTCAACCTGCACACCGTGCTGCGCCTGCCCAACGGCGTGTTTGCGCCTTACACCAGCATCCCCACCAACGTGCTGTTCTTCGACCGCAGCGGGCCGACGCAGGATGTTTGGTACTGGGAACACAAGCTGCCCGAGGGGCGCAAGAACTACACCAAGACCCAGCCGCTGCAGTTTGACGAATTTGCGCCGCTGATGGCCTGGTGGGGCGACCGGCAGGAAGGTGAGCAGGCTTGGAAGGTGCCAGCGGCCGAGCTGTTGACGGCCAACTGCAACCTGGACCGCAAGAACCCACGCGCGGCGGATGACATCACCCACCGGGCGCCGGAGGAACTGGTGGCCAGCATCCTGGAGAAGGAGGCGGAGATAACGCGGATCGTGGGGCGGATTCAGGGGTTGCTCATTCGGCACGAGTGCGGCAAATGAGCGCTGCACTGCACCGTCTTGGTGACCTCTGTAGGCTGGTGCGTGGAACTTCAGCAACTCTCAAAACGCCGCCGGGCGACTTCCCGCTCGTCGTAACAGCCGATTTTCGAAGAACCGCCGAATCGTGGCAACTCGAAGGTCCGGCGGTTTGTGTGCCGTTGATCTCGTCAACAGGACACGGTGATGCTGCGCTGCATCGCATTCATTACCAGGAAGGGCGATTCGCGCTCGCGAATCTCCTCGTTGCACTGTTGCCGAAATATTCGGCATCGGTTGATGCGAAGTACCTCTATCGCTACTTGTTGGCCAAGAAGGACCAACTGTTTGTGCCGCTGATGTCGGGGACCGCAAATGTCTCACTCAAGGAGCGTGACATTGCCGACGTTGGCATCCCATTGCCACCGTTGCAAGAACAGCGACGCATCGTGGCGCAGATTGAACGTCTGTCGAACGAGGTTGGAGGCGCGCAGAAGTTGCGCTGCCGAGCAGACCTAGACCGAGCTTCGGTGCTGCCTTCTGCAACCAGTCGCCTCTTCGGCACGCTGACAGCTCGCTTCCCGGCAACTCGCTTTCGCGATCTGCAGCCCTACATCACGAGCGGACCCCGCAACTGGGGCAAGAACTACGAAGCCAGCGGCTACAGGTTCTACCGGGCGCAGGACATTGGCGCAAGTGGCGTCTTGGTCAGTGATTCGAAGGCCTACGTCGTGCCGCCGGATGGCGACCAGGGGCGATCTGCTATGCCAAGGGCCGGTGACCTCCTGCTCGTCATTACCGGCGCCACCGTCGGTCGGGTAGCTTGCTTCGATGCCGAGATGGAGCCCGGCTTCGTGAGTCAGCACGTCGCCATTTGTCGTTTGCCGGCCAGGGTCGTCATGCCTCGCTTTGCTTGGTGGGGATTGCGAAGCCCCATTGGCCAAGATCATTTGATCGGCAAACGCTACGGTCAAGGCAAGCCGGGGCTGAATCTCACCAACATAAGCGACCTGGCGTTGCCGCTGCCACCGATCAAAGAGCAAGCCGAAATTGTTGCTGAGTTCGATGCGTTGGAAAGCGAACTGCTGTCACTAGAGCGCGTCCAGTCCAGGACCCGCGCCGACCTCGAAGCCCTCCTCCCCGCCATCCTCGACCGCGCCTTCTCCGGCGCGCTTTAGCCGAGTTCAGGCGGCGCGCAGCCCGACCCAATCGAGGATGTGGTCGGCCAGCCTTTCGCCATCCGCTTCCACCTCCACGCGGCAATTGTGCGGTGCCCGGCAGGCCACGTAGTCAATGGCCCGGTCAATCAACCGCAACTGGCCCTCGTCGCGCAAACGCAAGGGCCTGGCGATGAACAGGCCCAGACGTTGCAGTTGCCGCGCTTCGGCTGCGGCCTGCACGTCCAAAAGCGCCCGCATCAGCTTGCGCTCTGTGACGGCCACTGAAAAGTCGGCGGATTCCAGGGCGCCCGCAGCGCCCGGCGGCTGCAACGGCACGCACACCTGGCGCGGCCCTCGCGCAGTTTCAACGACCGTCATCGGGGTGTTGGCCAGGATGTCGTCGGCGTGTTCGGGCACACGCAGCTTGATGACGTTGCCAACCTCGCGCCACAGCGCGTCCGTGGTGCGCGGCTCGCCCACCAGCGCCCTGTCAGGCCTGGGCGCAGCGGCCGGCACCATGCGTGCAAACAACTGGTCCAGGTACTGTTCGGCCGGGATGCCGAAAAACGGCTGCGGCGCGGTGAACAACACGCTTGGGCTGGCGGACAAAGCCTCACCGCTGAGTGCAGCCGCGCGCCCGAAGTCGGCCAGCACCTCCATCAGCTCAGTGACCTCGCGTCCGTACAGGGCCTCAAGCCGGCCATAGTCAGCCAGCATGCGCACGTGGCGCCGGGCATCGGGCGTGACGACGGCCACGCCGACATTGATGCGTTCGCCCGCAACCAGGTCGGGCTCGACCTGGATCACGAAGGCCTGTCCGGCCTCGGCCCCGGGGAGCGCGGCACCAGGTTTGGCACGGGCCAGCAATTCGAGGTTCATACCAGCATCCTCACACGTTCACGCAGCCACTGCGCCGTCATGGTGGCACGGGTTTCGACCCAGCGCTCCCAGTTATCGCCGGCCGGTGTATCGAGCCAGGGCCGCAGGGTGGCAATCTCGCCGGCACACTGCCGGTGGCATTCGGGCAAACGCTCCGCAGCATGCACCAACGCGGCCTTGATGGGCAAGGGCAAGTCACCTGGCTGAAACAATTCTTCAAGCAGCCTGTTGGCGTACCAAGCCACGGCACCGATGAAGTCAAGGTCTTGCATGTGGGCGCCACCAAAGCAGTCGCTGTGGTCGATGGGCACGATTTGGCCACCGGCGGCCAGCAACAGGTTGTTGGCATGCCGGTCGACATTGGCCACCCATTCGTCGAACGCCACACAAGCCGCAAAGCCCGGCCACGACAGGAGGCGCTTGCGGATGACGTCCAAGGCGCCGCCCGTCGCTTTGGCCAGGCCGATGGCGGCCAGCCCATACCCCTGACTGACCGGCGCGCAGGCAAAGCACGGCACATTGCCGTTGTGATGCGAGAACACGGCTGCCGGGAACAAGGCTCGCAAAACCGCAAGCGGCACCCACAACAAGCCTCCCGGCGGCGCACCGATGGCGGCGCGGCGTGCCATCAGGCTGCCGGCTGTCTCATTGAACAGAAGGCGGTCCTGTCCAACCTCGAATGCCTTGACGTAGGCAGTCGCGAGCTGGGTTCCCAGGCGTACCTGCGCGAGATGCGTCTTGCCACGAACACCCGAAGTGACCAAGCGCATCGGGCTCACATAGCTTCCGTCCAACCACATGGTGTGCCGGCCTCCCTCGATGCGGCCCGCGCAATGTTAGCCGTCGCCTTCAATGCTTCGCGCCGAAAACCTTGACCAGCACCGTGTGCCGGGAAGCGGCAGCGCAGCCGGCCGCTGGCATGCACCTCGTTTCCGTGCCGAGCGCTACAGCTCGGCCGCTGCCGCGCTGGCCACCAACCCTTGCACCGGTGCGCGCTGCCCCGACGCAGCCTTGCCGGATGAAGCCGGCGCAAAGCTGTCCGAGCGCGCCAGCGGCCAATACAAGCTGAACACCGCATGCGGCCAATCGGCCTCACCGCGCTGCGCCGCCAGCAGCACACCGGGCGCCACGGTCATCAGCAGATTGGCCAGCAGCCGCACCTCGCCGTCGGCCACCCGGCGCACGATGTGCGCGGCCTGGATCTGGTTCGGGTGCTGCAGCCCGGCCGCCTGCACCAGCTCCT